>CBDURK010000062.1:0-11504 GCA_965369645.1 uncultured bacterium
CCTGGGCGAATCGAGATTTCCAGTGGGCAATCATTTTGTTTACAACTTTTTGCGGAACAGTATTGCTATCTACGTTTATCGGCCGAGGTCCAATGGTAGCAATTTTGATGATGCCTTTTTTCTTAGGTTTAGAAGTGGCGAGATGATCTATATCTGCGGAAGGTTGTGATATGCCTGTGCTGCTTTGGAATAAGAGTACACAGCAAAAAACAATTATCACTAACATCCAGCGTGGCTGTCTTTGACTTGCTATCGGCCTTTGCATTTTTGTTCTCCGATTTTCTCAGAAGTAAAGAGGTTGCCCTCCTGTGAGTTCCGAGTTTTATGTAGGCTATTATGGAACGAGTTATATGGTAACATCACAACATGCTTTTGTCAAATTAACCGAGATGTATAAGAAAGCACTCTGATTTTGTTCCTATACATTCCGGGGGATGACCCAGGGTTTTCTATAGTTTGCTTTTAAGTATTTGTTGGCTTCGGTGTCGTTTATAAACCTTTCAGTTTCGCTGTTAAATTTAAGTTTTCTGTTTCCGAGGCGGTATGAGATATTGGCCAGATGGCATAATACCATTGAACGGTGTGCCTGTTCGACATCGGCTTTAGGTTTATTTCGGGTACGGATGCAGCTTATGAAATCCTCAAAATGCTCATCGATTATACTGCCGAATTTTACGATGGCCGGCTCTGAAACAACTGCCTTGCTTTCCCTTACGCTCGCATCACCTTCGAAAACCTGCCATCCGCCGCCGTGTCTACCGAAGCACATAGAGCCTTTGGTTCCGCATATTTCCACTTTTGTCGCACTGAAAGGCCAGTCGGGGAATTTGGTTTTGTCTCTCAGGTGGACAATCCGATGCATATAAGGTGACCAGAGGGAGCCTTCGAGGAGCATAGTGAGTTTGCCAAACTCAAATGTCGCGAACTGAGTATCCGGCTGCTGCCGGCCGTCGTTGAAGTGGTAAACTCCGCCTGCATTGCAAACAGTATCCGGATATTCTTTGCCGATGAGGTATCTGGCCAAATCAATCTGATGAATCATGTCAGCCATAATATAACCGACATAGAAATCCCAGAGCCTCCAGAACCATCTGCCCTGGCGATAGGGCAGCAGAGGTGAGGGGCCGGTCCACAAATCATAATCGATACCTTCAGGGACCGGTTGTACGGGGGCTACGTGGATTGGGCCGGATTGCTGCATGAGGAAAACGCGAGCCAGATGAATGTCCCCTAATTTGCCGCTGCGGATGTACTCGGCGGCTTTGTCGGTATAAGGTGCACTGCGGCTTTGCATGCCGACCTGAACAACACGGTTATATTTACGTGCGGCTTCAACCATTTTCCTGCCGTCCCATATACTCAGCGATAATGGTTTTTCCACATAGACATCTTTTCCAGCCTGACATGCCATTATTGTGGCCAAGGCGTGCCAGCGGTCGGAAGTGGCGATAACGATTGCGTCGATTTGGGGGTCTTCAAGCATTTTTCGGAAATCCTGAACGAATTTGGGCTTGTAGCCGTGTCCCTCAAATACAATTTCTGCGGCCGGGCCGTAGGATCGGGTATCTGCATCACAGATATATTTAATCTTAATGTCTTTCCTTTTTACGAGACTATCCAAAAGAGCGCGTCCCCGACCGCCAACGCCCATTATTCCCAAGACAACTTTATTATTAGCTGCCATACCTGTGGTTTGAGACAAAACAGTGAACGTTGCTGCACCTATCGAAGTTTTCATAAACTGGCGACGATTTAATGATTTCATGTTCTTCTCCTCATTTCTTTTATGTCGGCTGCATATATGTTGGTTGGTGCCCTTGCTATGTTTTCATAAAAAAGCCCGGAACGAGTGAATATAAGGATAGCAAAACAGTTAAGGCAAAGCAAGGAGAGAATTTGGTATAAGGCTTGAAATACCCAACAGTCTGAGAGATTCTTTTTCAGAGGTTATTATCGGAATCAGCAGGGCGGCTGAAGCTCTAATTATGGGGGCGTGTATTGTAAGTCTATTTCTGATAATAAGCTACGGCAATATAAAAGCGTTGATTATTTTGAATTATTACAGATATGATTTGAATTTTCTTCGAAAATTGTTTATAATAGTATGGGCTTTTATAATCATGGAGGGGGTATGTTTAAGTATTGTTCCAGGGTGGTCAAACGCGGTTATTCGACCTGACAAAACCAAATTGGATAGTTTTGTGACGAGGGCAAATGCGATGAAGGCAAAAAGAACAGCCAATGTCTGTCAATCATTTAGTTTCTCCGTAAGTTCGCTAAGGGACGCCTTATGGCGGAGTCTCAGGGGCAAGTCGCGGTTTCGGGGGCTGCTATTAATTATTTGTATATTTGCAGTCTGTGTACCGGCGAAGGGCAAAGAGAACGACTGGCTTACCTATTTAGGGAACAAAACAAAATCAAAGGCACCACCCAAACATTTAAGTGCCGCCGAAGCGCTGCCGCCATTGCCTTTACCGGCTACCCCTTTGCGACGTACCGAGCGCAAGAAGCCACCACAACCGGATTATCTGGCAGGCAAAGTGATATGGGGAGAATCAGCTTCTTTTGTAGATTCGAGCGGGGACAAGATGGATATAGCCGACTGGAATTTGTGCCCTACGGACATGGAAAAGCTTGTGGGGAACGGGCGGTCGATGGATTTGAAATATCACTGGCAGAATGTAAATCTAAATGATTTTCATTACGACGCCAAAAAGCTGCCGGCGTTATTATTCAGCGGTGTTCGTACCCTGAGGCTTAGCCAGACACATATTCAGGGGCTGCGTGAATACGTATTGAGTGGCGGTATGGTTATCTGCGATTCGATAGCGGGGTCGCCTTACTTTTATGAATCAGCCAAGAAGGTTTTCCTTGAGGCATTTCCTGAAAGCCGGTTTCGTGAGATTCCTGCCGACCATCCTCTCTATCACATGTTGACGGATGTGGAGAAGGTAAAGTATCCGAAAAAGCCTGGAAGCACCAAACCATTTTTGGAGGGTATCTATATCGGCAGCAGGATTGGGGTGCTGGTTTCTAAATATGGATTAGGCTGTGGGTGGAATCGTGATTTGACGAGGCTTGGGAAGCTTCCGAAGGCGGTATATTACGATATAAAGAGCGCCAATGCGATTGGCCTGAACTTAGCGGCGTATATTGTGGGCTATGCGGAGGTAGGACTTTTGGAGGGACAGCCGGAAGTTTTCGGACAGGCGGATGAGAAAAGACCTACCGATGAATTTGTCTTTGCTCAGCTCAAGCACGAAGGGGCGTGGAATGTTCATCCCGGCGGGGCGACTGCATTGCTGATGAAGCTGCGGCAGTACACCGCTATTCGTGTTAATCTGAAGCGTGTAGCAGTGGATGCGGCAGAAGATGACCTTTCGGCGTATCCGTTTCTATACATGACGGGTTTGGACGATTTCTCATTTTCTCCAGAGGCGATAAGTGCTCTGCGGCGCTATCTTAATTTCGGAGGCGTGCTTATGATAAACAATGGTATGGGTCTGGGCACGTTCGACAGGGCGGTACGGCGGGAACTGGTGAGGATTTTACCTGATGCAAGGCTGGAAGTTATTTCAGCAAATCATCATATATACAACAGTCTTCTTCCAATCGAAAAGGTGAAATATTCGCCTGTTGTTGCAAAGAACAAGCCTGAACTAAAAAATAAACCCTATATACTGGGCGTGACAATTGATGGTGACCTGAGAGTCCTTTACAGTCCTTATGATATTGAAGCTGGTTGGCTGGACGCCTACTATCCGCTGATAAGAGGCTATGAATCCATCCATGCTCAGAAGTTGGGGCTGAACATTATAACATACGTTATGACTCATTAGAGTGGAGGGTATTTTATGTCAGATAAGACATCAACTATGAGCTGTCCTGAATGTGGAAGGAAGTATGATGTCAGTCGAATGTCAGCGGGAACAAAAGCTCGGTGCAAATGCGGGTGTAAATTCGATGTGTCAAGCGGGCAGATTGTCGAGCAAGGGATGCCACAGGCCATGTTGGCTGATACTGTAGTGCCAAGGGACGCCCTCGAAGCGGTCGAGTCGCTGGCTCAGGCTAAAGAAACAGTACTCGATGAAGTCGGCAAAGTCATTATTGGTCAAAAGGATGTGCTGGATCAGATTCTCACTGCGTTTTTTGCCCGGGGACATTGCCTGCTGATGGGAGTTCCGGGATTAGCTAAGACTATGATGGTTCACAGTCTGGCCCAGACGATGCTGTTAAAATTCAATCGGATACAATTTACGCCCGATTTGATGCCTACTGATATTACCGGTACAAATATTCTGCAAACGGACCCTGAGACACGACAACGGCGGTTTGTTTTCCAGCAGGGGCCGATATTTACCAATGTACTGTTAGCTGATGAAATCAACCGTACTCCTCCTAAGACCCAGGCAGCTTTACTGGAGGCTATGCAGGAGCGTAAAGTGACCTCATCGGGCCATACCCATAGCCTTCCTGAGCCTTTTTTAGTGCTTGCGACACAAAATCCGTTGGAGCTGGAAGGAACTTATCCGCTGCCGGAAGCACAGTTGGACAGATTTCTTTTGCTTGTTAAGGTTGACTATCCCAACCTTGAGGAAGAACAGCAAATCCTGTTGAAGACTACCGGTCGAGATGGAGAGGTGATTGACGGAATCCTCGATGCTAAATCGGTTATGAGGTATCAGAATTTGGTTAGGCAAGTTCCAATTAGCGAACACGTGGCCAAATATTCGGCACGGCTTTGCCGGGCAACACGGCCAAAGTCCGACGAGGCCCCGGAGTTTATCAGTAAGTTCGTACGCTATGGCTGCGGACCTCGTGCCGGGCAGTCTCTGATATTAGCCGCGAAGGCACATGTGGTTTTGAATGGGCGTTTCAATGTTTCGTGCGACGATATCAGAAAGTATGTTTTGCCGGTCATGCGTCACAGAGTGATTCTTAATTTTGCGGCAGCCAGCGAGGGGCTTGATACGGATGCTGTGATACAAAGATTGCTGGATACGATAGGTGAGGAGTCAGAGTAAATCCGAATTTGCATAGAGGTGTGTATGATTGAGTCCACAGGCTATCGATATCTTCCGCCACGAATGGCGGAGCGTTTGCGTGGAGTTGAAATAGGGGTACGCCGACCAATGGACGGCAGCCATCAGGGTTTGCACAGGTCTCCTGCGTTTGGTTCATCGGTAGAGTTTGCCGAGTACCGCGAATATGCTCCCGGCGACCCTGTATCCCAGATTGACTGGCCGGTTTATGCGCGAAGTGACCGGTACGTTATAAGGCGGTTCCATGAAGACGTAAGTATCCGATGCTATATTATGTTGGATATATCCGGCAGTATGAAATACCAGCAGGACGGGGTGCTGGCGAAGAGTGAATATGCCTGCTATCTGGCGGCAGGTATGATGTATGCGATGGTGCAGCAGGGTGATATAGTTTCGCTGATCACATTCGATGATCAGATACGAGACTACTACGAGCCTTCGGGGAGCTTCGTTGGGCTTAAACCGATGCTGCAGGGCCTTGAGAAAATCGAGCCTAAGAACAAAGGTAATATCGAAGCGGCACTGCACAGCGCGGCGGAAATGATTAAAGGCAAGGCATTGGTGGTTATCATATCCGACCTGCTGGAAGAACCGGAAAGTATTCTGCAAGGTATTAACCACCTGTATTACGATGGCAAAGAGATTACGCTGTTTCATATTCTGGACCCGGCGGAGATGAATATGTCAGTAAAGGGGTTGGCGGATGTTACCTCGCTGGAATCGAAAGAAAAAGTAACGGTGGATTTCAGGCGAATACGAGAGGCCTACCTTGAGCAGCTTCGCCTTTATCTTGACGAATTACGGAGCGGTTTTCAGAAGATCAGGGCTGAATACATACTGACAGAAACCAGGACGGAGGTGTATGACGCTATCCTGCAGAGGAGTAGAATGGTATGATATTTCCGGCTCCCATCTTTCTTTATCTTCTACCGTTGGCGGGTCTGCCGATAGTTTTTCATCTTATACTTAAGCAAAAAAAACGGACGGTGGTATTCTCGACTTTGATGTTCTTTCACCGGACGGACCCAAAGCTGAATTCACATCGCAAGATACGCCAGTGGCTGCTGCTTCTGATGCGGATTTTGCTGATTGCGTTTATCCTGCTGGCTTTGTCACGGCCTGAATTTGCAAGCTCGCTGGGTCTGGGCGGTAAGATTTCATTGGTGGCAATAGTGGACAATTCCGCGTCAATGAGTGAGGGCAGCAGCTATGATGCTGATAAGAGTAAGCTTGAATATGCGAGAGAAGGCGCGAGAAAACTTATTTTGGCACTGGAAAGCGATTCGAAAGCAGCGGTGGTACTGTCTGTTGACGAGCCGGCCGTACCGGTTGGAGATTCGTTAACTTCCGATACGGAACTGCTTTTAGATTCGCTTGATAAAATCAGATCGACGGCAGCGTCGGGAAATGCAGTCGAAGCTCTGACGCGGGCTTTTGGCCTTCTTCGTGCAGGCACAACGGGCGGCGGGGCAGTGCATGTGTTCAGTGATATGCAACGGGGCGAGTGGGGAAGAGATTTGTCGCAGGTTAAAGCAGGGGGGGCGCTGATAACAATCTATTTTCACAAAGTCGAATCTGCAAAGCGTGACGGAGCCAATGTAGCTATAGCGGCGGTTCAATTTTCCGAGGAAAAAGTTTTGCCTAAGCACCCTTATAGAATCGGCCTGGTCGTGCAGAATAATTCGAATACTGTTGCTAATGTTCGGGTCAATTCTATAGATAACCAGGACAAAAAAAATACGGAAAACGTGGTAGTGGAAGAAGGAAGAGCTGTCACGGTTGAATTGGAGACGACACCGGACGAGACCGGGTATCACTGGATTAAGGCATGGATTGAAGGCGATGGTTTCTCGGCGGACAATAAAGCGGGAATAGGAATATTTTGCGAAGAGACGGCGACGGTTTTGTTTGGGGGAGTACCTGAAGAGTTCGGAGTACTGCCGGTGGCGCTATCTCCTACGGGGCAGGGGCAATTTACCGGTATGGTAGTGAAGTTCAGCACGGCGGAGCAGTTGAGAATGACCGCTGACCGCGAAAAGCCGATTCTTATTGTTGCAACGTGGGCCGGGATGCAATCTACTTTGACGGAGGCGGTATGGCTGAAGGAGTATGTAGAAAACGGTGGTAATCTTTTGGTTGTTCCATCGATTAGACCCGGACGAATGGCTATGTCCGGAAAGTTTGCAAATTGGCTCGGTGCGAGTATAAAGGCCCGTGAGGTGAATGCACGAGGGGTAGGCCTGGAGGTGTTGACCGAAAAAAACAATTTCTGGAATCGAATTCAAGAAGCGACAGAAAATTCAAAACTGGAATCTGTCAGCGCATACGTATTTCATCCACTGGCATTATCCGGTGAGTTTAATCCGCTTTTAGGAGTTGGTTTTCAAAAAGTAGTAATCGCACAGAGGAAAATGGGCAAAGGCAATATTTTCGTTAGCGGTACGGCCTTTACTTCACGCTGGAATACACTGCCTTCTTCGGGATTATTGGTGATGATTGCGCAACGCATGGCGGTTGCGGGATTTTCATCCGGGCAGGAAGGCGCGATATCATTAGTGGCAGGAGGGCGTCCGCGCGGTATCAGGGCGCAGGGCGGCGAGGTTGAGATTCTTTCTTTAGTCGGTGATTCGATGGACTGGAAAGGCAAAGAGCAGGACATTCCGGCCTTTCCGAGGACAGGTGTGTACCTCGTTACGGCTGGTGATAAAAAATACTGTATTTCTGTTCGAGCATCTGAGAAAGAGGGCTTGGAACAATTTGTCGAAGGTTCGGAAGTTCCGGCGTTGGGACAAATAACGCATAAGATTTTGCCATTTGATGAGACTGAGGACTTCGAGCAATACCATGAAGGCCAGGCAAGATCAGTAGAGCTGTTTTTGCCTTTGCTTCTGTTGGCAACGCTGGCGTTGTTAGCGGAGGGGTGGCTGGGTGCGCCAAGGCTCTCTCGGGCAGGGCAGGAAAAAATACAAGGCGCAGAAACGGCGTCAGAGACCTCTGGAAAATATAAAGGGCGATTGTGGTCTCCAGTTAACAGGTTGAGCCGTCGTGTTAGAAATGTTATTAGTAGATCGACTTCAGATGCTGCCGCCGAGAGGAGGGCAGGCTAATGGGAGTGCTTCGGTGGCAAACACATCTTAATCCGATCCTCGGGGCGGGGCTGATTCTGGGGCTTGGAATCTGGCTGATTATTCTGTATCGGCGGCAGCGGAGACAGTATTCGGCCAAAGAGACTATGGTATTGGTGATTCCCAAGATACTAATAGTGCTGCTGTTGATTCTGGCATATTTTGACCCGATGTGGGATGTAATGCAAAGACCCGATGAAAATAAAAAGATTCTTGCGCTTGTGGATACGTCTTCTTCGATGGAAGTCGAGGATAGAGCCGAAGGCAGCCGGGGCAAACGAGCCGATGGTATGCTTGAAAATCTTAAGCAAAAGATGCGGTCTTCTTACATAGATTTTGAAACTCTGGAATTTAACAGTGAGGTGTATGAACTGCCGGGTCGCAGTCGCAAGCAGGATAAGCAGCTTGCAGAGAATATCAGGGAGACCGATTTAGGCAAGTGTTTGGTTACAATAGCGGATAAGCCTGATGTGTCCAAATATATGAGCGTTCTTCTGCTTACCGATGGCGGTGACGAATTGGTGCAAAATATTAAGCTGCCTGAAGTGCCTGTTTATATAGCCGGTATGGGCAGCGAGCCTGAGACCTGGAATGATATAGCAATAACAAGGGTTGAATCGCCGGAGGTTGTTGAGGGGCAAAGCGATTTTGAGGTGACCGCTGACATAGTGGCGCGTTGTGCTTCCTATAGTTTTGCCACAGGGGCAGAGCGGGTAAATGTGAGAGTGGAAGAAGACGACGGACAGGATTGGGTAACTCGAGATTCTAAATTTGTTGACTTAGGGGAGTCCGGAGCCCGTGTGAAGTTCATTTTGAAGAGTCCATCTGAAATGGGAGTGAAAAAGTATCGTGTTCGAGTTGAAACGGTTGACGGGGAGCTTTCGGAGTTGAACAATTCGAGAATATTCTCGATAGAGGTGCGTGAAAATACTCTTTCTGTGCTTCTTTTTGCTCAGCAGTTGGGATGGGATTTCAGACAGATTTACAAGGAACTTTCGGATGATTCTTCGATGGCATTGACATCGCTGTTTCGCGTAAGCCGTGACCGATTTGTTGTGCGTGGCAGCCGTCAGAAAGGTGACGAGAATCTTGAAGCCGGCTTTCCTTCTACTAAAGGTCTGCTTGATCTTTATAACTGCGTTATCATAGGATCGTTTCCTGCTTCACAGTGGCGGCAGGGCCAGTTGCAGGCTTTGGTAGAGTATGTCCGTGAAGGGGGGGCGGTGATATTTCTCGGAGGAGAGCATTCCTTTGGTCAGGGCGGGTATTCGAGGACGGTGATTGAGCCGCTGTTTCCGTGGAGTATAAGTGCAGGGGAGCCGAAACTGCAAACAGGCCAGTTTACGGTTAACGTGCCATTGTCGGCGGCAAATCACAGTATTGTTTCCGAAATGTCACAGCTTATTTCCCAGGCTTCCGGAGCCACTATCGAGAGTATAAATCTGTCCGGGTCTTTGAGGGGCGGGGCTATTAATCTTTTGGATGCTTCGTTAGGGAACAGGACGGTATCAGTGGTTGCACTTCAGCGCTTTGGAGAAGGGCAGACAATGGGAGTGGCGACGAACACGATGTGGAAATGGACTCAGGCTTCCGATTTGCTTAAGCAGGCTTACAGTCATTTTTGGCGACAGTCGGTCAGGAACCTTTCGCAATGGGAGGAAGGGGAGCGTTTTGTTGGCGTAAAGTGGGACAAAAAAAGCTACAAACCCGGAGAGCAGGCTACTACTACGATTCGCGTGGCGGGGCGCTATAATCCAGGGCAGTTGCATTTGAAGGCAACGTTGAGGGCGGGCGAGGAGCCTCAGCCTGTATCTGTCGAACCTGTGATGGGTAGAGAGAATACATTTAGGGCGGAAATGGTTTTTTCCAAGAGGGCTGAATATCTGTTTGAGGTTAATGCACATGTTGGAGAAAAACTGTTAGAGTCTTATGAAAAAACTTTAGTGGTAGGGCCGAGTGTGAATGAAGGTGCGAATCTTGAAGTTGACCATGCGTTTCTGGACAACCTGGCGATGCGAAGCGGCGGTTCATATTTTCGAGAAAACGAGCTTGACAGTTTGGTTGAGTCACTGAGAAGCAGAATTATAGATTATGCTGTCAGCGTGGAGATTCCGCTGGTTCAGGATAAGTACATATACATTGTGATCTTTTTAGTTATTCTTATGTTGGAATGGACGATGCGGCGCAAGATGAATCTGTTTTAATTTAGAGATACAGGATAATTGAGCAGAGAAAAAAGTTGAAAAAATGAGGCTATATGTGAAAAGGTATAATATTGAGTTTTGGTTCTGCGTTGTTTGTTTTTTAGTCTGGCCCGGCAGTTTGGTGTGTGGGGCTTCGGGTGAAACTCTTTTTGGTGAAACTGTAGAGGACAAAAGTGCGGCCAGGACTGCGGCGGTATATTTTTCCGATGGTAAGATTTTGACCGGCAAGATTTCGCTGACGCCGGGCCTCAGTTTTAAGCTGAATATACCGAGAGGAGGCACGCTTAAAACTAAAGATATGGTAACCGGTGAAGATGTTCAGTTCGGCAAGGTCAGGAATTTCACTTTTGAGCCAGTGCGAGAGATTCGTTTTTATCCTGAAAAGGAAGAGATGCGCCGCAATTGGAAGTTTATTGAAACTACCAAGTATAATGAAAAGACAGGTGAAGCGGATTATTCACCTGCGGCAAAGGAATATTCGGGCAGGCCTTATCCGCTGCGATATCTTGGGGCTACGGTGATTTTCAACAGTGACGAATCTTTGCAGGGACATTTATATACGGCGACTGTATATCTTAAAACAAAAGAGAAAAGGCACAGATTAGTTTTACGGAGTAAACAGCGAGGGGAGGAGGGGACCTCTCTGGATGAACTGGTTTATGTCAGCAGAATAAAACTCTTAGATGAGGGAAAAAACATTGCGGCCAAAGTTAATGTGAAATTTAGTGATATGCGTTTTGGTCCGGAGGATGCGGTGCAGGCCGTGACGAAGGAATCCCTAACGCCGATACCGACTAAGATGACCGACAACGATGATACCTGTGTAGTCGAATCCGCGTTTGGTGAGGAGTTTTATTTAGCTGTGAGAAAAGACGGGAAATATATCGTTGGCTGGCCGAAGGAACAAGACAAAAAGTTATTTGCGATTGCACTGGACCATATAAAAAGGCAACGAGATTTTTATAATGAGAAGAAACTTTTAGGTGTGCTGGCGATTAAAGGCAGTAATGAGGTGCTAACTTTAGTGAATTTGCGACGTAAGGTTGCGCCGACTCATTTTGGCAAGATAGGCGGGGAGTGGGACAGAGAATTGGGGACAGTGGTTGAGCCCTGGCGGCTGAGTATCTGGCGAT
>CBDURK010000063.1:0-11331 GCA_965369645.1 uncultured bacterium
TACAATTTTCTATCTAATCTTCTGTAGCTGACGGCTTCTGCCATGTGTTCGGGCTGGATTTGTTGGGCGCCGGAGAGGTCGGCAATTGTTCGGGCCACTTTGCAGACTTTATCGTGGGCGCGGGCGCTTAGGCCGAATTCCATCATAGCCTGCTTTAGGATAAGCTCGCCGGCCTCATCGAGGATGCAGAATTTCTCGACCTGCTTATGGCTCATTCTCGCATTGGTCAAAATAGCTCCATTTCCGAATCGATTAGCTTGAATACCTCTTGCGGAGACGACATTGCGCCTCATCGCAGCCGAGTCGAGTCGGTTTGATTTGGAGCGCAGCTTTCTGAAACTTATGGCGGGGACATCGATATGAATATCAATCCTGTCCACAAGCGGCCCGGATACTTTTGACATATAGCGTGCAATCTTGCCCGGAGTGCATTTGCATCTCCTTGACTCGCTGCCGAAATAGCCGCACGGACAGGGATTCATCGCGGCGATGAGCATAAACCGGGCAGGAAATCGAATGGTCTTTTTCGCGCGCGATACGATAACGAAACCGTCCTCCAAGGGCTGGCGAATCATCTCGAGGACGTGACGCGGAAACTCGACAAATTCATCCAGAAACAAAAGCCCGAAATGCGCCAAAGACAATTCACCCGGACGGGGCATCGTACCGCCGCCTATCAGGGCCGGGCCGCTCGCCGAGTGGTGCGGCATTCGCATCGGGCGGGTGGCCAATAGTGACTTATTTTTGCCCAGCAGGCCGACCGAGGAATATACGCGGGTCGTCTCAAGAGATTCTTCCAGGCTCAAAGGCGGCAGAATCGTCGCTAATCTCTGGGCCAGCATTGTCTTTCCTGCGCCGGGCGGTCCTATCATCATAATGTTATGGCCGCCTGTGGCCGCAATAGTGAGTGCACGCTTGACGTTTTCCTGGCCTTTGACATCCGAAAAATCGACCTCGTAATTGGACGATACGTTAAAAAGCTCATCGATATCAACGGTTGTCGTCTCCAACTCCAACTGGCCTGAAAGAAAACCCGCCGCCTGAGCGAGCGAGCCGACGCCGAAGACCTCAATATCGGCAACCACCGCGGCTTCCTGGGCATTTTCCAGAGGGACTATCATTTGGTTAAAGCCGTTCGATGCGGCGGTCATCGCCATAGACAATACACCGTTGACCGGCCTCACCCTGCCGTCCAGAGCCAATTCGCCGACGATAATGGTATTATTAAGGGACGAAGTCACCACAGCCCCCTGACCGATGAGCATCCCCAGAGCAATGGGCAAATCGAAGGCGGGGCCGGCCTTTTTCACATCAGCGGGAGCCAGATTTATTAACGATGCGGTTTTGGGATGGCTGTAGCCGCTGTTAATAATTGCGCTTCTGACTCTCTCGATACTTTCCTTTACCGCGGCATCGGGCAGGCCCACAATAATAGACTTCTCAAAGCCGCCCCGCGCAACGTCAACCTCGACCTCGCAGATTATCCCTTCGATACCCTCAAGTGTAACGCTATGCAGTCTCGCTAACATACTTTTTCCTCTTTTATTTGAACATTGGAAAAAGTAATTTTAAGAGGTATGCGGGATTGCTGCAAGAAATTTTAAATCTTTCTTATCCCGTGCCCCGGAACTCACAAGCCCAGAAACTGAATTGCCAGACCGCAAAGACATATCGTGGCGCCTGCTATAACGTGAGAAAAGCGCTGTACTTTGGCCAAAGGCAGGAAATTCACCCCCGAACTTGCAAGAAGAACCGCCCCCAACATCGTACCAATAGTCGCCGTCCCGAACACGAGGACGACCAGCAGCACGCCGAAGAAACCCATTTTCGCAGCCGGATACATAAGTATGGGAATCAAAGGCTCGCACGGCCCGAAAACAAAAATGGCAAACAAGGCCCAGGGTGTGATGCTCGAACGGCCTGCTCCGTTGTGGACATGACCGTGCTCCAGATGATGACCGTGCTGGTGCTCGTGCTCACTGGCACCTGTGTGAATGTGGGTATGCACATGGGGCTTGTTCTTATATGCCCGGCGCAATCCCCAGACCAGATATGCCAATCCGAAAGCGATAAGCAGCCACGCCGCTATGTTGCCGCGGGATGATTCGATAAGCTCCAGCTTTTTCACAGCAAGGCCCATCGAGACACCTATCATACCGAGCACAATCGAACTTGCTATATGACCGAGGCCGCACAGGAAGGTTATGACAATGGTTTTGGTTCGTGACCATTTTCTTGCCCACGACATCATTATAAAAGGCAGATAGTGATCCGGGCCCAGAAGGGTATGCAAAAAGCCGATGGAAGCAGCGGTAATAACAAGGGCACTCAACTCACCGCTCATAACTAGCTCCTCAAAAAGAATATTCATTGTATAAGCTTGCGCATAACAATAACAGATGTGTGCTACTACGTCAAGAAAGTTATTGGTAGAGAAACAAACCTTTTAATACTCAAGTCGATTGATTCGAAACAGATCACTCTCTTTCATGTTTATGCACTGGCGTGAGAGCTTTTCCAACTCATGCACTTGACGTCTCTCTATGCGCTTGAGATATTCGGACTCCGGCCTAAAAACCAAAACAGGGCCTGTGCGGTCCTTGCGGCGGACGGAGACATTAACAAGGTCGCGCGACATTACCTCAGCCAGGCGAATATCGAGCCGGCCGATACAATTACCTGTGCCGATGACCAGGCCATCGGCCATGCACGAATATGGAGTCTCCATAGGAATATAACAAATGATATCGAGATCGTGCCGGCCCCACTTGACATCGAATTCACGCAATGCCGCCTGACCGATGCGCCAGCCCAATACGTTCCAGGGCCCGACATGGCCGTGCATTCTTTCAATCTCAGTCCACCAATCCTCGGGCATCTGTCCCCGGTTCCAGGGATCATCGCCTCCGACCGGATCCCCGGTCGATGATGCTCGTGAATGTGCCGCCCGTTGAGGGCCGTGTCCTTCTGAAAATTCCATCTTAGCTTTTCTCCTAACGCCATCGGCCCCGCCGCCTCGGTGTAACGCTTACCTTCCGGCATTCTGAAGTGCAGTCCTGTCCTCGAGAGCAGCGAGAAAATGACAGCAAAAACCGGTCAGTTACGTTGACACCTTAAAGCTCTATACGAAGCCGAAACAGCAAAAACAGTTGCACTGACAATGACAATGCACGCGCCCGTGGGCAGATCAAGATAATACGAGACCAAGAAGCCAATTACCGCACTGGCCATCCCGAAGAGCGTCGAGGCAATAATAACGGACCTGTGTCCCGTACATATTTGATACGCCGCCGCCGCAGGGCACGTAATTAAACTGAATATCATCAGCCCGCCAACAAGGGGGAGATTGACCGCTAATATCAAACCACACAGAGCCAAGAAAAGACAGTAAACGAAGCTCTCATGGACGCCCGTCGCCGAGGCAATGGTTCGACTGAACAGCAGCGCTTTCAGCTCTTTATTAAACAAAATAGCAAAGACCACAAAAACCAAACCAAAAATTGTAATAATCACTACGCTGCTCTTCCTCACGAAAAGCAAACTGCCCCAAAGCAGCCCGAGCACTTCGGACCGGCTGCCATGCATCAGCCCTATTCCTAAAAATGTAATCCCGAGCATCAAATTAAAAAATATCGCCAACGCTACATTGGCATCCAATCTCGACCTCCCCGGCCTTACCAAGCCAAGGGTCATCGAGCTAATCGCAGAAAAAATTACAGGCCCCCAGACCGGATTAACACCTAATAGAATCGAATAAATAGTCCCCGCCATCGCCGAATGGGATATGCAAATCCCGATAAAAGGCATCCGCATACCGACAATATAAACCCCCAACAGCCCGGTACTCGCACCGGCAACAGCGCCCGCAAACATCACAAGGTAAAAAAACGAATCCATAAACCAGCAACCTCACAGTCGGTTCTTATTGACGGTATATCTTCGGCCCGCGAGCTTCAGCATCTCAATCCGGCACTGATAGGCCCTCTCAAGCATCTCGGACTCAAGTACCTCCTCGATATCGCCGTCAGCCAGAACGTTCCCTTCGTGTAAAAGAACCACCCTCTTACAGTCCGAAGGCAGCAGGCTCGTCTCGTGCGAAACCATCACGGCAGTTATTTTAGTCTCACGATGCAACTGCTCTATAATTTCCGTAATCTGATACTTCCAGTTGAAATCAAGATTCGAGCAAGGCTCATCAAGCATAAGTATCTCAGGGTCCTGCGCCATCGCCCTCGCAATAAGGGCCTTTTGCTGCTCACCCCCGGAAAGACTTCTGAACGTTTGAGACCGCAACTTCGACAAGCCCAGTCTCTCAATCCAGCTATCAATAATCTCATAATCCTCTTTGTTCAGCCGGCTAAGTAAGGCCTTGACGCTCGTTCGGCCCATCGCCACCAGCTCGCGCAGAGTAAAAGGCAGTTCAGCATTGTACTCAGCCGCCTGCGGAATATAGCCGATACGCTTTCGCAAATTCGCTTTACGCCAGGCGCTAAGCTCAGCCAAATCACGACCGTCAAGCCTGACCGTCCCCCGAGTCGGCTTTATCAAACCGCAGCAGACTTTCAGCAAAGTCGTCTTGCCCGCCCCGTTGGTTCCGATGATACCAACAAACTCTCCCTGCCGGACTTGTATATCCTTAACGGCAAGTATGGTTCGACCGCTCCAGCGAACCTCGACGTCAGAAAGACTTAAACATTCCCCCGTCATTGTCTCGCCACCTCAAGGGGAACTCCCGCGTTTGCTCGCAGTAATGCATCTACGTTCGCTCGAAGTAGTGTATCGAAACCGCCCGCCTCTCCGCGCAGCTCCGGAAAGTTGCTGAAAACAACCGCCCTTGCCCCCAGCCGCTCAGCCAGTGCTTTCGCAAGCGCCGTCCCTTCCTGCTTATTCGCTATGACAAATCGTACATCCCGCCCTTTCGCCTTTTTGATGCAGTGTTCAATGCCGGCAACCGTTTCAGTGTCACTGCCTACAAACGTCGCTATCGTTTCCAAGCCCAGCCAGCTCGCAAAATCAGCCTGGTGATCGGATGCCAGAACCTTAGCTGATGATATACCGGCCTGTCGCACTTTTTCTAAAAGCTCCTCCCGCAAATGCTCCAAGTCCTTTTCTATAACTCCCAACCTCTGTTGGTACCGGGCATTCATTTCGGGATATTCAGATGAAAGAACATCGCTAACCTCCCGGCAGACTGCAAGGTAAGTCTCCGGGACACACAAACCACCGGTCTCCTTTACTATGGCCGTCTTCAGCCCTCTTTCCTTCACTCGAAACAGCGTCCCCTCAACCTGCTTTTGAAAGTCGAAAAGCAGCAGCATCCTACAACTACAAAGCTGCCTGACCTGTAACGGCGAAATATCAAAGTGCCCCGGACACATACCCGGCGGCACTAAACACAGAACCTCCATATCACCGCCGCAAAGCTCACGCACCGCACAACCCAAATACGAATTGGTAACAGCAATCTCCGCACGAGTTTCCTCGGCGGGCTTGTCTTCACAGCCCGCCACGAGCAAGCCGCACGCCACCGAGAATACTAATACGTAACTAAGCACTTTGTTCTTCATTTACTACTTCTCAAACGATCCTGTCTGGATCCCGTTCTTCAAACGCATCCGAACTATAACGCCTTTATGAGTTTCGTGACTATACCAGGTTTGCTTCGGCACAGGATATTTCAACTCTTTCATACTATCCAAGTCAAACCTGGGCCCTTCACTATATAGAACCCAGCTTACCGGTGAATCCTTCAGATTGGAATACGTATCCCCTTCTTCTTTCACGTTGTCGGGAAATCCATCCGGCACCCAGAGATATGCCCCCTCTTCAACAACGAAGGTTCTGTTATAAATCAGCTCCCCTACCGACCTGTATTTATAGGTGTATCCTCGATTGAACCTGTCTTCTATGCCGGCAGCCATAAAAGTATCACTGGGCGGCGCTGGAAGATATCCACTCTCAACCAGTTCAACAGGAAGCTGATAGAAGTGGCCTCCGAGCATACAGTCCACGCGAGTTGGCGGATATTTATCTTCATTATCAAATGAATAAGCCTCAAGTGCCATCCCTATCTCACGCAGTTCGGCATTGACCACAACAACTTTTGCCTGAATACGGGCCCGCCCCATTACAGGAAGCAAAATTCCCATTAGCAAAGCAATGATGGAAATAACCACCAGTAACTCAATTAAAGTAAAGCCACGTTTCACAGCTTATCACCTTTTGCAATATCCGGCCGCATCAGTTTTTCACATTGGCCAATCCTCGATCATTTCGATAAAATCATCTATGTCAACTACACCATCTAAATTTATGTCACCAGGCTTATCCGCTATGCGGTGCTCACGACTGGCTAAAACAGAACCATTTCCGTCATAGTTCATAATATACAGCCGGTATCCACCAGTTAAGTCAGGGCTTTCCTGGTCCATAATCCCAATGACATCAAAAGTCTCATTTAGATTATTCGATCCGGCATAAATGCCATTGCCTCGACCCAATTTCACTGGTAGAGTCTTCCAGCCATCTGTAATTACCAGCTCGGTGTTCGGGCCCCAGTCGTTTGCATCCACGAAATAAACATCTTCAATCTTTACCAGCCGGGATTGATAATACTCACAGCCGCTTTGCCGATTAGGGTCAAAAATGAACTCGTCAACGTCGTCTTTTAACTCATCCAGCGTGACTACTTCCGGTCGAGGCAACCCGACACCTCGCTCCACCAATTCAATGGTAAAATCGTGTTCGGGTTCATTATTATGCTGCTCGTTTATATTCAATTTCCCATTGTATGACAGATAATAACCCGTAACCCGTATCCTGTCTCCCGGACTAAATTGAGCGGCGTTCAGACGACTAAGTTCCGCTATAAATTCGTCGTTTGAATACCCTCCATCAGGAGAGACCCACGGCAGATTGTTATAAAGCTGTCCTAACCACACAGCCGTACCTGCATGGTCATCCCCTTCGCCCTGAACAAAGATTTGCCATGTCCCACCGAGATTGAATGTCTCTGTAATATTATCATCAGGTGTTGGATCTAACATATCCGCCGGATTGTGCAGCAAAATCCCTTCGAGAACAACTTTATCGGTTGCGTTGTAAACGTGTTCACCGCTGGCATCTACCGCCTGAAATTCCGAATGTGATACTTCGGCGATAGTAGGGACGGCTTTTAGGATGGTATTGGGCGCTAAGCTTAAAACCATCGTTAAGACAATAAAGCTTTTCATAACTGTATCCTCCAAATAAATACCAGTTTACCAATTCCATACGCGCATAAAATTATTAAATTCGTGCTACTAATGCGCATAAGAATATTATATTTGTGCTACTGCGTCAAGAAAGTAATTGACAGAAATAAAAAAAAAACTTAAATACACTCGTCCGTTTATGAATTATTGTTTTCAAGGAGACCGTATGGCAACGCCCGAAAAAGTGCTCGTTATAGATTTGAACGAAAAACCCGAAAATCAAAAGCTGCTGAGCGGAGCCCCGCAAACATGCGGCATGCGCTCGGGCAGGGTATATTTATCCCCCGGCCAGGCCTGCGGCCTGCACAGCACAAAAGACCGAGAGGAGCTGCTCGTTTTTCTCTCCGGGCAGGGCGAACTGATAATCGGAGAGGAGAACCACTTTGAGGTCGGCAAGGGCAAGGTTTCCTATATACCTCCGCAAACAGACCACGATGTTAAAAATACCGGCTCAGAGCCACTGGTTTACGTATATGGCGTAGCTCCGGCAGCAACTGAATAAGAGAAAAACATCTGGAAAAACCGGCAAATTCAGAAAAAACGCTTGCAAAAATCAATGTTTTGATTATAATCAGAGTTATATAAAGGGTTCTTTTCTTCTCTATATCTTGGTTTTGGTGAGACGGTAGATTCTTTATAAGTTCGCAGTATATACTCTACAATCGAAAACTGTCTCACAAAGGCTGGAGCTTCTCCCTCCAGCCTTTTTATTTATCGCAGATTCTCACCTTGCCCATTATTAATCGAACCTTCATATCGGCTGTGGGGCCTTAAATTTAACTTGATTGACTTTTTTCTATCTGGTAGTATACAAAAACTGTGAAGGTAAATGCTTTTTGTATTTCTATTACGTTTGAGCCGCTTTGATAATGCCTGACTGGTAAAAAAGCGGCATCATCTCAAGACCGAAAGGGTGATATTATGCACAAATCAAGAGGGTTTACTTTGATAGAGCTTCTGGTCGTAATTGCTATTATCGCGCTGTTGATGTCGATACTGATGCCCGCCCTGGCTCGGGTAAAGCAGCAGGCAAAAACGATGGCCTGCCGGGCAAAACTCAAACAATGGAACCTCTACTTTGCGATGTACACCGAAGATTACGACGGTAAATTTCAGGCTGGTGTCGGCGGGGGACATACCAATCATTGGACGAACGCGCTGAGATCATACTATAAAAACGATCACAAAATCCGCTTATGCCCTACCGCCACAAAACCCCTTGTTGACGAAAATGGCAATCAATCACCGCAGTTTAATGTATTCTCCGCATGGGGAAGATTCTGGGGCGAAGGTTATGCTCCGGAAGGTGACTGGGGCAGCTACGGGATCAACGGCTGGGTGGAAAGCCCGCCACCAAGCTACACTACCGTTTATGAAAATTTCGAGACTGTAAATAACTGGCGAACCCCAAATGTCAACGGTGCCGGATATATTCCTTTGTTTATGGATGCCCTGCGGTTCAATATCTTCCCAAGGGACACTGATAATCCACAAGAAATGGAGGATCTGGCCTGGCAGGGCATGCAGCATATGAGACGTATCTGCCTCAATCGACACGATGGCTTCATAAACATGGCTTTTTTGGATTGGTCGGTCAGAAAGGTCGGGCTTAAAGAATTGTGGACATTGAGATGGCACCGCGCATATAACCAGGCAGGCCCATGGACTATGGGCGGCGGCGTACAGTCAAGCGACTGGCCAACCTGGATGAGAAGCTTCAAAGATTACTAAAATTAAACAAAAGGGGCCTATACATAATCAATCAGTATAGGCCCCAAATTGACTCGAATCTGTTATCTAATCAACACATTCAACTGCTGCGGATTACGGAGCAGACAGACGAATATCATCGTAGTACATCATGCCTGTTCCGCCAGTAACCGAGCTAAGGCCAAGAGTAATCGAATTTACATTGGCAAGATTTACACCCTGGTCGGCAAAGGCCTGCAATGGGATATTCCACTCGGTCCAGGAACCCCTCTGTGCTGCTTCAGGATTATCATTATCGACTCTTGCGTTGCCATTAAGGGTAACATACAGAGTCTCGGCAGCATTACTCGCACTTCCTCGGAACCATATCGTCAAAGTAGTGACACCGTTGACGGTCCAGTCCTTATTGGAGGTCAATGTCAAAGTCGCCTCGGATTTTCCGACAGCATTGTCATAAGCCATAGGCATCGACTGTAAACCGTTGTTGACAATACCTTGCTCGGCAAAAGGAGGATTTTCATGACCAACGACAGAGCCGTTTTCAGCCGGATTATCGAATCCATCCAACCAGACATTAAATACCCTGTTGCTCGCCGGGTCTGCGGGGTCAAGATCATTGTAGCTCTCCATATCATCAATGATAAGGAAGTTGGCCGTAGTGAAGCTCCAAAGTGGGCCAGTCCACGGGCTGTCAGCGTTGGTGCCATTAGCCTCATCAACACGCCAGTAGTAAGTAGTATTCCACTCAAGCTCTCCAGGTTCATAGCTTTCTGAACCAAGATTGCCGCTGCTTTTTAACTCCAGAGAGGCTGCATCGGCGCCGAAATAGACCTCATGTGTATCGGCAAAGACACCCGGCACCCATGTAAGAACAGGTGTCTGGGTGACATCGACAGCTCCTTTAGCAGGATCCGGGGTGCCGACAGCGCCTTCGGTTGTAAAGCTCCAGACGTTGCCTTTATGTGTACCGAGAGCATCGAATTCATCGACACGCCAGTAGTAAGTTTTGGCCATATCAAGCGAGCCGGGGCTAAAGGTTGCCATTCCCTGAGGAAGACCGTCTGCAGCATTATCGACATCGTCGAAATTGTCGCCGAAGTACACGGTATGCAATTTAGCACCGAAACCCGGCGTCCAGGTAAGATTGGCATTCACTTCGACAGATTCGCCAGCATCAGCCGGGACCGGCAAATAAGCGGTCTTGGGTGGAATCATGAAACTCCAGACATCACCTGTCCAGGGGCTGTTCGGATCGGCTTCATTGACCTCATCAATACGCCAGTAGTATGTCGTTCCCGGAACGAGACCATCCGGAAATGGGAATCCGGGGAAACCGGCAACAAAAAAGGTTGCGGCTTGATTACCTATGAGTGTGCCTTCGGCGCCTTCGCTGACAGCATCAAAATTATCGCCCATATA
Source organism: uncultured bacterium (assembly GCA_965369645.1). Classification (GTDB taxonomy): domain Bacteria; phylum Planctomycetota; class Phycisphaerae; order Sedimentisphaerales; family Anaerobacaceae; genus NIOZ-UU13. The sequence goes on from CBDURK010000063.1 coordinate 10,383, forward strand.
CACATCGTGTGAAACCGCGAAATCCCCGGGTGACCAGCTGATGTTCACCCACGTCTCCTCATGGTAAGAACCATCAGACGGAGTGGGATTCAGGGCTTTCGTAAATGCTTCACCTTTCATAGCGGCCTCAATCTCAGGCAACGTGAGAGCTGTGTCGTAAATCCGGACATCGTCAATGGTGCCTACCATAAATTTCTCCAAGCTGCCGTCTGTGTGGCTTGTAATAGCTCCTACAAGGGCATTATGCTGAATTACTCCGGAAAGGTCGTAACCGGCAGGTAAATCTATTGTCCCGTCTTCAACTCCATCGACATATACGAGCGCAACATCTCCCTTTATCATGCCAACTACATGATGCCAGACGCCATCATTAATGACAGTATCACCTCTTGATTGATTTTTGCTGCTGTCATCATCCATGGTCAGAGTTAGTTTATTATCGTTAGCTTCACCCATAGCCAGCGTGTAGCGTATTCCGCCTCCGTTATCCCCGCCAATGGCAAAGATAGAGCCTCTTTCGGTGGCCGTCATTTTTATCCAGGCAGTTATGGTAAAATCTTCTGCCCCAAAGTCAAAAACATCCGGAGCACCGAAATCAACGTAGTCGTCACCGTCGAATTCCAGCGCACCACCTATTGCACCGGCCACCCACTGGGGGTCACCCTCAAGGGTACCGTTCAATCCATTACCACTTGAATCAAGGGCGGTGGTCCCGGAAGTCTCATCAAACCTCCAGTGAGCCACGAGATCAGCAGAGGCACTACCTGCTACGCTCATGACCAAAACAAGACAGGCCAAATAAATCAATTTCTTAGACATAATAGTTCTCCTAAAAAGGTTCAAATAGTAACGACCGATAACAACGCTCTCGTTTGATAAATTCTAATAAGCTTGCACAAAATGTTGTTTTGTGACTTGACCTCACATCCTTCCTTCTAAATCCTGAAAT
>CBDURK010000064.1:0-11291 GCA_965369645.1 uncultured bacterium
CAGGAAAAAACCTACCCGATTGGGCATTAACCTTACAGAACCTGTGACTCATGCTCTCATTTGCCTTACAATTACTCCCCAGGAATAACGCAAAGGCAGAGTATCACATATAAGAGCAAATATAACAAGCACTTATACACTGGAGCTTTACTTCACAAGCCAATACTCTATCCCATTTGGACTCAGGGAGACATAAATCAATTCCGCCGATAATATAGGAGTACAACTTTTTTTATGCAGTATTTATGCTATTTACCATTTTTCAAGTCACAAAAACATTGCTCTATGGCACTTACTATGTAGAGACAGTCAGTGTTTGAAAGAGTTCTCAAGAAATTTATAGGTGACTAAAACGGCAAGTTAGCTTTTTCAACGTGAAAATTATGCCTGAATATGTTAATATAAAAGTGTCGTTAAAGGTAAGGTGAAATATGAAAAGAAACAACTCAAACAACCGGATTAAAGCCTTATTTACTATTTTATCCACAATAGTCGTCTGCTGGATTTCTGTTGTTCAGGCCGAACAACCCGGCTTCAAGCGAAAAGAGGTCGATTGGCGAACTACCGGCGGCGGGCGTGTAAAAGCTATATGGCATTCCGAAGATAAGGAACCATCGCTATACAATGGTAAAGCTGGTAACCAGCCTTATGTCATACGAAAAAGGATATTGCTGGAAGAGTTGCCTTCCGAGAAGGCGTCCATTAATATCCTGTCACTGCCGTCTGTGATGGCGAATGTCATCGATTCTCCTCCGATAGACGGATTCGTGCCGAGGATTGTCGTTACCGTTACAGATGAGGCTTCAGATGACTTCGATTGGGTCGCTCAAACACATATGTCTGTTGTCGGCAGGTACCTAACGGATAATCCGGAGACTGACTACACTATCGGATTGTTTGATACCGGTGCTTCCGCTCACATAATAAGCCACACCGGTGCTAATAGAACAGGCCTCTATGATGCTGATTTAATCACATCGAGTATGGTAGAGATTCAAGGCGCAACGAACTCTGTTTTTGGATGGGTGAGCAAGCCTCTTGCTATTTTTATAGATGGACTTGCCGCCATCGAGCCAAATGGCATGACCATTGACAGCTCAAATATGGTAGGCCAGAGCAACGTCTCAGTTATTATCGGAGACTTGCCGCCTGAAGACAAGCCTGATCTGCCAACTGTCGCAGGCTCACCGATGAGTGTAAATTTCGTTACGGTAATCAATAACGACCGCCAGATAACCGTTACATACGACGGCAACGACCTTTCATCGCCTGACATAAAATTTTATGACCATGACAACTCCATGATACCGGATTATGCCAACCGCATACCTCTGAATCTCATTCCATCCGGTGCGCAAAATATACAGTACATTCCGGACCTCGAAGCGATTATGGAATTTATTTTCCAGCCCGGCAGCCCTTCTATCATCGTGGGAAACTCGGCTCAAAGCCTGTTTTTCGTTGACAGTGTGGATCTTACCAACGGTGACTTCAGCGCAATCGATAAACAGCGTTTCATGTTGGACACAGGCGCCCAAATTACTGTTATCAGTTCCGGCGTCGGCTCTCGGCTCGGACTCAATCCGGATAATCCGGACTTTGAAGTGGAGATTCAGGACGTCACCGGTGAGTTAACTCTCGAACCGGGCTTCTATATCGACTCTCTCGATATACCGTCACTCGGTGAGTGGCTAAGATTCACGAATGTTCCAGTCGTTCTGCTCGACGTCGGCTCGCCGGAGGGAGGAACTCTCGAAGGCATAATCGGCATGAATCTCTTTATCAATTTCAACCTTGTTTTACGGGGCGGAGGCCTGATGGGACAGGAACCTCCTTCCCTCGAATTCGAGCTTATCACCGAACATCTCATTGCTGATATTGCCCCTGAAGGCGGTGATGGTATAGTTGACTTTCTGGATTTTGAAGCATTTGCCAATGCCTGGGGCAGCACCACAACCTCTCCAAACTGGAATCCGGCAGCCGACTTGGCACCTCCTTTTAATCCGGATGGTATTATAGATACGCTTGATCTATCAATATTTTTCGATAATTGGCTCAAAACTGCTTCACGATAAATACTTTCAATCCTGAGAGGAAAAGCGTCAAAAACACATCAGGTTCTTTTTGTCTATTTATCTATCAATACGTCAATTCCTTTCTGTACATTCGGGCAACTGTTTGACATCATCACACTTTACGAATATTATTCATGAGTTTCTAATCCGTTTACCGCTTTATAGGACGACCGAATGAGAATCATCCTGGATTTGCTGTATTTGTTAGCCGCGATAGCATATAGCCCGGTGATTATATATCGAGCTGTAAGACACAAACGCTACCGGACCGGCTGGGACCAGCGACTTGGTAAAATCGCCCGCAGGAGTCCCGGCAGAAAATGCATCTGGCTTCATGCCGTGAGTGTAGGCGAGGTCAATGCAGCAAAGACAATCATCAAACAGCTTGAAAAGAAATTCGGTGATTTCGAAATCGTTATCAGCACCACCACTGATACAGGCTTTGCCCACGCGACCACTCTTTTCAGCGAGAATCACCAGGTTTTCTATTTCCCATTTGATTTTTCATGGACGATACGACGAGCATTCAGCAATATTCGACCGGCTATTTGCCTGCTTATGGAGCTGGAAGTTTGGCCTAATTTTGTTCAAATCGCACAGCAGTCAAATATCCCCGTCATTGTTGTTAATGGCCGAATGAGTGATAAAAGTTTTCCAAGATATCAAAAAATAAAGCCGCTCGTTAAGAAAATGTTTGGAAAAATTAGTCTCACTCTCGCCCAAACCGAACAATACGCCCAACGATTCAAAGAACTCGGCTGCCTGGATGAACGGGTAATTGTAACCGGCTCACTAAAATACGACACCGCCCAAATCACCGATAAAGTCCAGGGCAGTGATGCCATTGCGGCACAACTCAATATTGGCAGCGAAAGATTATGGGTTACAGGCGGCACGGGAAATGATGAAGAAAATATATTACTCGATGTCTATCAAAAGCTAAAACAGGATGACCGGTTCGCTGACCTGCGTTTAGTGATTGTACCGCGTAAACCTGAAAGATTCGATGAAGTTGCACAGCTAATAGAACGCAGAGGTCTTCCTTTAATCCGCTACAGCCGGATTAAAAACAATACCGCCCCACCGCCAACCGATAACCAGGCGATTATCCTGGGTGACACGATGGGTGACTTGCGGAAGTTTTATTCATTAGCGACGATAATCTTCGTTGGCCGGTCTCTCGTACCAATGGGCGGCTCTGACATGGTCGAAGCCGCAGCTTTAAGCAAATGTACTATATTTGGACCACATGCCTTTAATTTCAAGCAGACCGTTGACGCTCTTTTAGCCGACTCCGGTGCTATTATGGTCAAAGACCAGGAAGAATTGCTTCAGACAATGCAGCAATGTCTAACTGACTCTGATTTCGCTCAATCAGTCGCCAATAACGGTCGAGAGGTAATAAGAAAAAACCAGGGCGCCACCAAAAATACTATCGACCAAATCGAAAAGTTTTTGACTACTGCCTGAAAAACAGCTTCTAATAATCAGCTTTTCAGTTTTTCAACTGTTGCCCTGATATGGGCCGGACTGGTCCCACAGCAACCGCCTACGATATTAATTCCGGCTGCATATATTTTCTTAATCCCCGTCGCAAAATCCTCAGGCGATACTTTATAAACCGCCTGGTCTCCGACTAATTCCGGCCTGCCCGCATTAGGCTCACCATAAACTGTCACATCGGCCGACAGTGCCCGCACCGCCGAAACAAATTTCTCCGCCAGCTTTATATACCCATCAAGAGAAAGAGTACCACAATTAAATCCTACTGCATCAATCCCCAATGAAACTATTTTTTCAACCGCCGCTTCAACGTCAACACCCATTATCGTCTTAAAATCATCGCCGGCCTGATCAAAAGACATCGACGCAAATACAGGCAAATCGCCACTGATAGATTTCACTGCTTCGATTGCAACCGCTATTTCCTCAATAGCAGTCATTGTTTCGATTATAAAACCATCAACACCGCCATCCAGAAGGGCATTTGCCTGCCGGACATAAGCATCTTTCAAATCTTGAGCCTTCAGGCTCCCCAAAGGTTCAAGGAAATCTCCGCTCGGGCCGATATCACCCAATACATACTTATCCTCCCCAGCCGCGCGTCGAGCTATTTGAACTCCCGCTTTATTTATCTTGATGACCTCTTCAGAAAATCCATGTCGTTCCAAAGCATATTTATTAGCGCCGAATGTGTTTGCAATAACAGCGTCGCTGCCCGCCTCGAAATAGCTGCGGTGAATATCGGAAATAATATCAGGCTGCTCAATATTCAGATAATCGTTGCACTTGCCTGCCTCAATCCCACGAGCAATCAACTCGGTTCCCATCGCCCCATCAAGCAAAAATAAATCCTGCTTAATTCGCTCTCTTAAGCTCACCCGGGACATACGCAATCTCCATCTTCTTGTTTACTGACTTTCTTCAATCCACTTTCCACCTTCGTTTCTCAAAATATACCTTAAATTTCCAGGCGGTGGACGTTCAAAAACTTTCTGCTGTCTCTCGGTAAATTTCTTTAATTTTATAGTCTTAAGGTTAAGGGTAATGCCAAGCGGCTCTCCGCCGCCGTCTTGGTTATATGCGATAATCTTTATCGAAGCAGGAACAAAAAATCCCTCGGCCACCTCTTTGTAGTCCTTTAGCTCTGCTAAAGCCAAAGCCTGCCCCTTCGAATCATAATATTCGATTTCGCTGATCAGATAATCACGCCTGCTTATACGTATTTTCTTAATCACCACTCCCCGATTTCGTTGTATTAGTACATCAAAAGCGGCTTTATTCGACAAAGACCAGTTCTTGTCCGCTCCTGTTTCCAAAAATCCAAGAGCTTCGAATAAAGTTCTGGGATTTATCATAAGTCTCTGAGCAGAATTCTGTCCGGACCATGTCCCCCACCAGTAAGTGCTGATTTCCTTTGGCCTCATTACCAACCAGAACTCACGCTCATTCGAGCCGAGAATTATTGCCTTGGGAACAAGAGTCGCATCGCCCTGTAGGTAAAGTTCGACAGGCGGCTTCATTAAAATGATAACGTCAAGTTTTTCTTTTTTACGTTTCTTATTTTCCGGGTCATAATACTCGAAAACACACCGGCCTCTGGCTAACAGCGACACCGCATTTTGTGAACGGGCTTTCAAAATAGATAACGCCTCGGTTGCAGATTCTTTACCCGGCACAACTTCGAGGGGCTTCGGCGGCTCAATTACACAGCCGGAAAAAATCAGCATGCCTAAAGCAAAACAAAATAATAAACGCAGATTATAATGTTTTTCATTCATTCTCTATACATCCGTGTGCAAAATTTGACCTATTTGCGATGATAACTGACTGATTTGCTCTTCATCGAGATGAGGATTTATTACCTCGACCCGGTTACCGGCGGACTTGTCACCAACTATCCTCAAACGCCAGATTTCTTTGTCGTCTTCGTCTCTGGTTGCATCATATTTCAGCAGCCTTTTACGCATTAAAATTAACGCCAGGACAAATCGAAAACTTACTTTCTCCTGCTCAGTCTCATTTTCCAGCCGTTCAAAAAAAGCCATCAGCATATTGTCATCTACGAATATCTGCTTTTTCTCATCAGGACGCGGAAGCTTGCTTTTCCAGTAACAAAATACGTTCGGCTTTTCACTGTCCCAGTAATCTGCGCAATAATCCCGCCGTTGCAGCCCTTCCTCAATCACCATCAGAGCACCAAAGTATTCTTCTCCGGGTTCAATTTTCCTGCCTGTGCCGTAGCATTGACCTAATGGTTTGTCAACTTCCCACTCGCTCATTTCCTTCTGTACCTATCTATCGAACGCTTTCCATATTATATTTTATTTCTATTCGAACTTCAGCCATTCGCCTATGTTCTGAACTGTTTTTGGGCCTATGCCCCTGACTTTTTGCAAATCATTAGAACTTTGAAAGACTGGATTTCCGCCGTCTGTGTCACTGAATTTCTCACGATAAGCTACTATCGCTCCGGCTCGTGAGACACCAATACCCGGCAACCTTACCAAACTCTCTATAGGTGCATAGTTCGGATTGACCCTGATCTCTAATTCAATTTCGCAGCTTTGGCCGGTTCCGACAAATTCAGAAGCAAAACCCAGGCAAAAGCAAAATGCCGCGAAAATACTAAGAACGAATGCAAATGATTGAATATTCTTTTGCCTGGCTTCTCCCATATCTCTTTGCGTTGCTCCTTCGAACCTTAAAACACAAGCTAAGATTTATTTACCGGGCAAAAATCCCGTCGTACAGTTTCTTCAACATTAGATATGATTCTTTGGGTGCGAGATCGGCCGTTAACAAACCGCTGCCAACTATGGCACTGTCCTCTGTATCGGCAAGGTGCGAATATGTCACCGAGTTGACAAATTGCTTGCTGAGAGCTATTTTATAGAACTGCTCAATCCATCGCCCCTGCTGTAACTGATTCCATTCTTCGTGCCATATACCGGCTACTTGGCCATCCTGTAAATCGGCTCCATTTTTACTTGGAACTTCCATATCGGTTATATACAAAGGTTTCGCTATCGGTGCAAAAGAATCCAAAATCGCCGATATTTGCATCATATCTCTAACGTGCATACCTGGCTGATTTTTGCCAAACCGTACCTGAAGCCCAAATGCATCGAAATTAATCCCGCTCTGAACAACCATATCCATATACACTATTGGCGGAATACTGTTGGGGATTGTCGTATAATATTCGCCCCAAGGATTGCTGATTTCTATTATCTTCAGGGCCCTGCCGCTGCCCTGTTTGACCGCCATATTAGCCGCACGCGTCATTTCTAAAATCTGCTCAAATCTGAAACCAAAATAATTATACACATTCAATCCGCTTATGGCATACCACGCACGAACAACCCCGCTATAACGGGCGACAACCTCTGAAACAAAACGATATGCAGTTTCTCGAATTTTCTCAAAACCCACCCCGCTGCCAAGTAACCACTTGGGCAAATACTCTTTTGAAAAACAAAGCAACGGCCCTGCACTCAGCGTTACCTTCTCTTTGCCAAGCACATTAATACACGCATCAATTATCGAAAAATCATAACTGCCTTTTTTAGATTCTATTTGGGCCCAATTTACCGGAATCGTAACAGACCCGAACAAATCGAGAAGCTTCTCGATATATTGAGGTTTATCAATCTCTTTAGGATCCACTCTGCAGCCAAGACAGCCCCGTCCAAAACCATGGTTTGTGACTCTCGTCTCAAAAAGCGATTCAGATTGTTTTATCGCCAGATTTTCAGAAAATACTAAAGCTTTTTTTAGTGCATCATCCGCCAGTTTAGACGATTGTGAAACATCTGAAATATTTTGAATCGCCCGGATAAATAAATCCTGACCCTCTTTACAAGCATCTCCCAAACCATCTATGTTGCCAAAAAATAACCAATCTTCCCGCTTATTGACTATCTGCATTAGCTTTGCACGTGTTATCTCCACATTCAAATTATATGGACGCTCTCTTTCCGGCAGACATGTTGTGGGTAATAGCACCTTGCCAAAACCATCTACTGGCCATAGCAAAGCCAGCCCTGCCGTGTCCAAATTGGGCCTTTTACACTCGATAAAACCGTTCTTAAAGCTAATCTGGGCCCGGCGGATACCGATTCCATCGCCGCCGAAAAGATAAGCACCACATAAAGAAAACTTATCAACAACCTTACCGTTCTTAAAAACCTGGAATTTCACTTTTTTCCCCGGCTTAAATTCATTCTTAGTACATTATTCGCATAGTATATAGCTTAATACCATAGAAAATATGAATTATAGCGATTGTCTTCTTAAAAGCAATTCAAACTTTGTCCTTCCCTGATTTTGATTACCTTTCAAGCGATCATTAAGGTATAATCTTTATAAAACTTCAGCCATTCATCATAAATACTTATTGAAGTTTTGCGAAAGTCGAACCCGTATTTTATTTTTACGCCCATTACTACTGTAGGGAAAGGAGCACAAAATGCTGAGCAATAAAATTCCGATGTCCCGGCGCACCTTTATAAGAAATTCACTTATAAGCACAACCGCATTTGCCTATATGTCAACGACTAAATTACAGGCCGCACAGTCTAAACTTCCATTACTGCGGCTGGGAGGCCCGACATTTGAAAAATTTGACAGCCCGGACGCATGGGTTAAAGCTATCAGGAAACTCGGCTACAGTGCAGCCTACTGTCCTGTAAGTGCCAGGGAAAAAGACGATGTCGTAAAAGCCTATGCCCGCGCAGCTAAAAAAGCCGACATAATTATTGCCGAAGTCGGGGCATGGAGCAATCCAATCAGCCCCGATAAAAAAACTCGTAAGGAAGCTCTGGCAAAATGCCGCAGCCAATTGGCACTGGCCGACCGAATCGGAGCCAATTGCTGCGTAAATATCAGCGGCTCAATTAGTGAAGACTGGGCTGGCCCTTCTCCGAAAAACCTGACAGAAGAAACATTTGATATCATCGTCGAAACAACACGCTCAATTATCGATGATGTCAAACCTACTCGGACATTTTTTACGTTGGAAACTATGCCGTGGGCCTATCCCGATTCACCCGATTCATATTTACACCTGCTAAAAGCAATTGACCGCAAGCAATTCGCTGTCCATCTCGATCCCGTCAATCTGATATGCAGTCCGCAGAGATATTTTAAAAACGGCCGACTTATCCGCGAATGCTTTAGAAAACTCGGCCCTTATCTCAAAAGCTGCCATGCAAAAGACATTCTTCTGAGCCCAAAACTTACTACCCACCTCGACGAAGTTCGCCCGGGTTTGGGAAGACTGGACTACGCTGTGTTTTTAAGAGAATTAAGCAAGCTCCCTGATATTCCACTAATGTTGGAACACTTGCCAAATGCAGAAGAATACCGGCTGGCCGCTACACATGTTCGTTCCGTTGCAAAATCAATAGGACTGTCATTCGGCTGAAAATCCCGCTGCATTTTTCGCACTACAGTGCTGTAAATTGCAACTGTCACGAACATAGAACAAAAGACTATTTGAACTTTACTGCTGAAAACTACAGAACGTGCATACCGTCTGTAATCATCGGATATCTCAATTCAAAACTGTCTCGCTCTGGCCGCATACGCGGTAGTGTTTCATCTGAATTTCATAATGAAAATTGTTCTTCTCGATGAGCTTGGCTATCAAGCCAATTTGATTAAGAAGCATTTCAATTAAATCGATACTCAACAAAGTTGATTCGGGATTGTATTGCGGCAAAACAACGAACACGTATCCATAATTGCTCTCTTCTGTCGCCAATTGCCCGGCAATAATACTGCAATCATTTGAGTTGGTTATAACCGGCTCCGCACCGTCATCAATAGTAACACAAACCTCTTTCAAAAAGGACTCGCTAATGTTCAGCCTGGCAAACTCTTCAGGATCACTTGGCCGGTTGTTGCCGTCAGTATCCATAATTACTATTAAAGGCCCCCGTTCAGGCAAAACTTCGAAAATCTGCCCTGCAATCTGTTCGGTCAGCTTACAGCCATGAGAAGACAGCGATTGAGATATATCCATTTGTTTGACTCCTTACTTATTTTGAACAGAATAACCAATAAAAGTTTCGGTATAATCACAAGGCAACTTTCTTAGAGGTAATGTTTAGGGGTAATTCTGCTAAAAAAGCTGATTTGAGGAGTTTAAAAGTGAGTTTATGGGACGCAGCAGGCTTATTGTATGAATATGGATATGGCTGGAGAAAGCAGGAATTAATTAAGCATCGCTCTGAGCCTGTACATCGAAAAATTCCTTCCGGGACATTCGGTTACTCGCGCTCCGGGAGTAGTCTTATGACCATAAATACGGTTGTTTGGTATTCCATATCGTTTTTGTAGAAAACGAATCAATTTCACAAGCGACTGTATCTGCCGTGATGAAGGCGCAGTTTTACTAAAATTGCCAACGAGACAAATTCCTATTCCATCCTTATTCGCCCAATTATTTGGCTCTGCTCTACAATGAGCACCGGTAATCTGCTTTCGCCAGCGAAACGTTACCTCAACCTGACCGTCAGCGCTGTCTGTGCCGTTACCTATAACAAAATCGTAGCCTACCCCTTCCCAATGGTTGCGTTCCCTGTGCCATTTGTCGATGATAGCGGCATTTCCGAAATCTGTTGCTGTGTGATGTACTATCACAGCCCTCCATCCCTTCTCCAACTGCGAAGGTGGAAACCAGCTTCGGGATATATTACTATACGAACCTCTACTGTATTGTTTAGGTGCGATAACCCTCGGCGGGATAACTCTGGGTGCATAGCTGGAACCGCTCACAATTTGGGGCATCGGCTCGTTGTTGATCCCACAACCGCCTAATACACAAACACAACATAAAAAAATACAAACTCTGTTAATCATCATTCCATTGCTTTCATTGGTAAGAAACTGAACTTGATTACACCTCTGTCTGGTTCTTATCTTTTATCAGACGTGGTTTTTCCTTATATCTGACCATATACAGATTATTGCCGGATTCATTGAACTTAACGACATCCATATACGAGTTCATAAGCAGCAATCCTCTTCCCCCCGGCTTGTAAAGATCCTCGCCGAATCGCGGATCTGCTACTTTTTCAGGTTCAAAGCCATCACCCTGGTCGGTCAGGGAAATCTCGATTTTATCAAAATCAACAGAACATTCTATCTTAACCTCTTTGCTGGAGTCCATTTTATTGCCGTGTTTTACGGCATTAAGAAAAGCCTCCTCCAAAGCCAAGTGAACCGCAAAAGTATCATCGTTGTCAAAACCGTAGGGTTCGAGCTTGGACAGAACCTGCTGACAGACCTCGACGACTGCAGATGGCCTGCTTTCTACAACCATTTTGAAATTGATTGGTGTTCTTGATACCATAAGCGAAACAACAATCTTTCGCCTAATTCACTTAAGACAGGTCCTCGACGGCACTTTCAACATCTTTATGAATATCGAAAGTTGTGGTCAAACGCGTTATTTTGAAAATCTCGTATATATTCGGATTTATATTACAAAGTTTTAGCTGTCCGTCCTTTTCGTAAATCCTTTTGCTGAGCCTTATTAAAAGCCCTAAAACAGCGGACGACAAAAATCGGACATTGCCAAAATCCAAAATCAGTTTTACCCGCTTAGCCGGCTCTACAATAGACATAATCGAATCCTGAAGTGCCTTAATATCCCTTTCTTCGAGGATTTTCTCATCTGTAAAACTGACTATTGTCGCATTATCCACA
>CBDURK010000065.1:0-11121 GCA_965369645.1 uncultured bacterium
GGATTTTCTTTTTGTCTTCTTCTTTCATTATTTCTGTGATTATTTAGCCTGCCCATCAAGTCCGGGGCCGGTTAATCTTTAGTGACATCTCTTCTCAAAGCATTATAGGTTACCAGGTTTTTAGCAAATATCAAACTAAAGCCTGACAGCTAACGGCTGATAGCCATATTTATAGTTTTCGGAGGCTATCTTCGGTTATTACTGTTTGGAAGCCTGCTTAATGTAACCGAAAGATTCTGCTATTTCTTTAATACTTGCTCTAAAAGTGAATATTAAACAGGAAGCCACAATAAAAAGATTCACCATCGGCTGGACCTTTAACGACTCTTCCATAGCCTTAAAATCCGCACCGAGTACATCGTCCATCAACGCCGTGAGAGTTCGGATGTATGGTAAAAATACGCCCAATACGAGCATCATGATATTGATTGAGCTTTCGAGCAATGCCACAATCGCCGAGTATCGAGGGATTATATACATACAGATGCCACAGAGAATACAGAATCCGTAATAGAGGTTTTTATATGTCGGCATTGTCTCAAGAGCACTAACTCGTACATTTATACCAAAAATATAATCAAGCAGAATGAACAAGGGGGTGATGTAAAAGTACCATCTCGCAGCAGAATTTCTGGGATTGATGTTCATTGCCTCTCGCAGTTAAAATTTCATTTATATCTTTTAGTTCCCGACGTCACTGCTGATTATCAGGATTATTCCCACTTTTGCAACTCGATAATATTTCCTTCCGGGTCGGTCATATAAATAAGTGTTATTATTCCGGCGTCAGGGATATCCACAGTGACCATCTCGCCGACGCACGCACCACCTGCGGCTGTTACTTCGTCTCTGGCCGCTTCGACATCCTCAACCTCGAAGGCAAGATGCGCCAGACCCGGACGATTGATAGCTGTTTCCGGGCGGTTCTGAGCATTGTTGTACTGGAAGATTTCAAGTGTGGGCCCATCTTCTCCATAGCCCGGCAGCCGCAAATGAATACCGCGGACCTCGGCTCCGGAAACAGAAGTACAGCGTTCGACCCATTCTCCGGTTGCGGCTCTTTCCGGAGGAACTTCAGTGCATCCGAGAACCTGACAGTAGAAATCGGCAAGGTCTCGCCAGTCCCGGGCAACAATGTTTGTGTGCTTGTATTTGGCCTTAATCATTTTTCCACCTTATTATATTTATATGATTTCCGCATAAATCCCAAACAACGTTAATTTCAAAATATAAAACATCTGCACTTCACGAGCATCGAGACCGGCTGAGAATGCCCGGCTACCAAATTTTAAAGACAAAATATACTCGCGAGAATCAAAATACAGCACAAAAGACGGATTTTCAAGCATTAAAAAACACTTTGTTTCGGATTCGTGCTTCTTCTAATTCTCAATTCTCAATTCTTTTCGCTTTTTCAAGGTGGCCGAGCAGGTATTTTTTGTCGGGGCCGCCTAAGTGTTGCCAGGGCAGGATTTCATCGGGGTCGAATTGCCTCTGAGCGAGATTTTCAAAATCTAATCCGAATTTATCGAATGCTCTTTGCCATATCTCGAAGTCAAAACATTCATTCCACAAATCGAATGTTGCACCATCTCGCCAGGCCGCTTCGATAACGTCACCTAAACGCCTGTCGCCCCGGCCAATTACCGATTCCAGTACACAACATCTTATATTGTGGAACTTAAATTGCAGGAATTTTGCACGAAGCTTTCTCTTCTCATCGATTATCAGCTCTTTTGCCTGCTCGAAATAGCTTAGCGGCTTTTGACCCAACCAGGCGAAGGGCGTATGGGGCTTAGGTACAAACCAGCTTACGGCGATATTAATCTGGCCGGTTTTGCCGTCTATATTTTTTCGCAGTTTTGCCAATTCGAATGACAATTGCACAATCCGCTTTACATCCTCGATATTTTCTCCGGGCAGGCCGACCATGAAATATAATTTCAATCGCTGCCAGCCGGCCCTGTATGCTGCTTCGACGGCGGCGAACAAATCTTCATCTTTGAGAGGCTTATTCATGGCCTGTCTTAACTTTTCACTTGCCGCCTCGACGGCGATAGTAAGGCCGCCTTTCCTCACCGAGGTCAGTAACTGTGGGAGCAGTTTCAACTGCTTATCAACGCGCAGGCTCGGCAGTGATAAACCCACGTGTTTATCCCGAAAATACGCATCGAGGCCGGCAACCAGTTCTTCGAGTTTAGGATAATCGGCGCTCGATAGACTAAGCAAGCTGACGGTATCATATCCTGTTGAGTGATAACAAGCCTTGGCGATATCGATAATTTTTTCAACGCTGCGATAGCGGACGGGCCTTCTGCAAAAGCTCGCCTGGCAGAACCTGCATCGGCCCGGACAGCCGCGCATAATCTCGACACTGACTCTATCGTGGACGGCTTGCACAAATGGAACTATCGGACGACGCGGAACGGCGGCATTTTCAAAATCTTCTACGACGGCACTCTTAAATTGCGTAGGCAATCCGGGCGAATTGGCCTTAAACGATTTTATTTTATCCCCCTCGTATTCGAATTCATAGAGAGACGGGACATAGACGAAGTCGAATTTCTTTGCGGTGCAGAGAAGGATTTGTTCTTTTGTGGCACCGGCATTTTTTTGCGATTTAACCAGTTGCGCAAGCTCAACTACCGCTTCTTCTCCATCGCCCAATAGAAACAAATCTATAAACTCTGCGAGCGGTTCACCGCAGCTTGCCATACTACCGCCGGCAATTATCAAAGGGTCGTTATCACTTCTATTACAGCTTCGGACATCTATACCGCCGAGGTCGAGCATATTAAGCACATTGGTATAGCAAAGCTCGCTGCTCAAGCTAAAGCCCACGATGTCAAAGCTCTTCAGGGATGCTTTGGACTCCAGACTAAAGAGGGGGATTCCTTTCTCACGCAGCACCTTTTCGGCATCAATCCACGGCGCAAAGACCCGCTCGGCAACCACGCCGTCAAGGCCGTTAAGGACGTCGTATATAATTGCTATTCCGCTGTTACTCATGCCTATTTCATAAATATCCGGAAAGCACAATGCTAAAGACAGCTCACATTGTGAGAGGTCTTTTTTGATCTGGTTTACTTCGCCGCCGATATATCTGGAGGGGCTGCGAACAAAGGGCAGGAACTCCCGCTCAACACGCTCGGTCAATATTGTTACTTCTTTTTTATCCATACCGGCATTATAAACTGATTATCGATTATTTTCTATTGATTATCGCTTTAATATCAATTATGAAATCCTGTTATGAAAATATCTTCAACAGGCAAAAAAATCGGGAGCGTCATAATTGTAGTTTTTGTCGCTTGTTTAGTTGTTGTGGCGATATTTTTTTCGGCCGGTCCGGGAAAACAAGTCGAGCTGGACAGCGGGCATCGGATGGTTATGGGGACATTCGCCCGCGTTGTTGTAATAGCAAAAGATTCGGATGCGGCTAAGAAATGTATCGAAAGCGCTTTTACGCAAATCAACAAAGTTGACGATTTGATGAGTGACTACAAGAGTGATTCGGAAATAAGCAATGTAAACAGGGACGGATTCGAAAAAGCGGTACAGCTCAGTCTGTCAACCTGCAAGGTTTTACAAAGAAGCATTGAGTTCAGCGAGCTTACCGATGGCGCGTTTGATATTACAGTTGGGCCTCTGGTGGAATTGTTTCGGAAGGCCAAAAATAAACAAGTCCTCCCCAATCAGGATGAAATTGCCGAAGCCAGGTCGAAAGTTGGTTTTGAGAAGCTGAAGCTTGACGGCCAGGACAGGACAGTGCGGTTCGCCGTCGAAGGTATGCAGCTCGACCTGGGCGGTATTGCAAAAGGCTATGCCGTTGACAAGGCGGTAGAGACGATGCAAACCCATGGGGCAATCGGCGGCATGGTCGATCTCGGCGGAGATATTCGATGCTTCGGAGCACCGTTTAAAGGGAGGGAACACTGGGTAATCGGACTGCAGAATCCGAACAGAGGAAAAGATTCGGCCGGAAGCGAAGTTTTATTGAAGCTGAAAATTACCAACGGGGCGATAGCTACCAGCGGCGATTACCAGCAGTTCATTATGATCGAAGGCAAACGCCGCAGCCATATAATAGACCGTAAGACAGGAACAAGTACCGAAGGTCTCTCAAGCGTAACCATCATTGCCAATAACGCAACAAATGCCGATGCATTAGCTACGGCTGTAAGTGTGATGGGAAGCGAGAAGGGCCTTGAATTAATTGAGAAAATTCCCGGCACTGAGGCGATTTTGATAACTTCTCAGCCGGAGTTTAAGCTTATGAAAACCAGCGGCGCAGAGATGTATATTAAAAAGGATTGAGTTGTGTGTATTACTCAGGAATCGGCGGCTGTTGCGGCAGTCTGCCTAAGACTTTCGGCGGTCTTACCGCGATAGGTAATCACCTTTGTCGGGCACTTTTTCATCGCAGTTTCGGTTTGCTCATTTAGCTCATATCTGGCGTAGTCTATCCGTGCCAGGTTATCCTTAACCGAGAACATATCCGTTTGTTTGACACAGATGCCGCAGCCGATGCAGCCGACTTTGCAGATTGACCGTGTGCTCTTGCCCGTCTCCTTACTATTACATCCTACAATCATAATATTCTCAGATGTGAACGGGACCATTTCAATCAGGCCGCGAGGGCAGGTCTTTGCGCAGGCAGTGCAGCCGGTGCATTTTTCATAATCAACGGTAGCCAGGCCGTCAACCATGTGTAAGGCATCGAACTTGCATGCTCTCGTACAATCGCCGCTGCCCAGACAGCCGAACCCGCAGGCCTGTACATTAGACAATGCATTGGCGGCGATGCAGCTTGGTATTCCCTGATATATTGCATGATAGGTTTTTTCTGCGGTGTGGGCGCGACAGTGTACGACCGGTCTTTGCTGGGGGCCTGAATCGCTGACCTGGAGATTCAATACCTCTGCAATACTTGCAGAGGTTTCCTGTCCACCGGGCGCACATTGACCTAATAGTTCGGGATTTTCCAGAACGGCCTTGGCATACTGACCGCAGCCGGCGAATCCACAGGCGCCGCAGTCGAGATTCGGCAAAGCTTCGTGTATTTGCTCTATCTTCGGGTCCACCTCGACCTTGAGCTTTTCGCTTGCTATTAACAACACCAGCGCAAAGCCGCTGCCCAGACCAAACATTGTAATCCCGGCCGGCCAGGCACTACTCCACAATTCCAACACACTGCCTAAAATCATCTTATCATTCCCGCAAAACCCATGAAGGCCATGGCCAGGATACCCGCAGTAATCAAAGTAATCGGTGCACCTTTGAGGCACTTCGGGACGTCTGACAAATTCAGATTTTCACGAATGCCGGCCATAATGCAAATCGCCATAGTAAAGCCGATACCGGCACCGAAACTAAGAACAACCGCTTCGAGTAAACTTTCAATACCCCAAAGGTTGATAAACAAACACATTCCTAATATCGCACAGTTTGTTGTAATCAAAGGTAAAAATATACCGAAGCTTTCATATAAAGAGGGGAAGAATCTCCGCATGTACATTTCGACCAATTGCACAGCACCGGCGATAACCAATATGAAGCAGACGTACCGTGTAACTTCCAGAGGCGTACCCATCAGAATCAAGTGATCAATCAGCCAGGTCAATGTGCCGCTCAGGGTGACAACGAACGTCACCGCCATGCCCATACCGAAGGCCATGTCGATTCTTCCGGAAACTCCGAGATAGGGACAGATACCGAGAAACTTCGTGAATACGAGGTTGTTGACTATCACGATGGATATAAAGCCCATAAGTAAAACGTTAAGCGTATCCATAAAACTTTCCTATCAAGCTTCTTTGTTAGTGATCTTGTTTACCAATCCAAGCATAAGCCCCAAAGTTATAAATGCCCCCACGGGCATGCTCATCGCAGCCCAGGGCACAAATGCTTCGGGCATCAACTGCATTTCGAATATCTTACCTGTTGATAACAACTCGCGAATACTTGCCAAAATACAGAGCGTAACAGTAAAACCTGCGCCCATTCCGACAGCATCGACTATGCTTATAACAATGCCGTTCTTACTGGCACAGGCCTCGGCACGGCAAATTATGATGCAATTGACAATAATCAGCGGCACATAAGGCCCGAGTGTTTCACTCATCTCCGGCAAAAACGCCTTCAGGAATAAATCCGCGATGGTGACAAACGTTGCTATTGTCAGCGTGAACATCAGTATTCGCAAATGCGGCTTAAGTAGATCCCGAATCAAGCTGATAATGATGTTGCTGCAAATAAGTACAAATATAACACAGCAGCCCATAGTAAAGGCCGGCTTGACCGCGGCGGTAACCGCCAGCGTCGGACACATTCCTAATAACAACCGAAAGACCGGATTTTCACGCCACAAACCAGCCAGTAGCGTTTGTCTGTAAGCTGTATTTTTGGCCTCAGTTTTGCCTGTCATTGCCGATTAGTCCTTTTTTTTGCATTTGTTTTTTGATTTGAGTGATTGCATTACTAATTATATCAACGACTGCCTCACTGCTTATGGTAGCACCGCTTATCGAGATGATTTCCGAATCAATTTTTGTATTGTCACCTGATGTTGAAAGCTTGAGACCTTCAGACGGCGCACCTTTGAACTGATCCTGGAAGTAATCGAATTTTATCTTGTTCCCGAAGCCGGGCGTTTCATTGCTTGACAATACATCGAAGCCCGCAAACTTTTCGAAAATTTTATCCACAGCGACTACCAGCTCAATCTTGTCCGCAAAGCCCGGCCCGATGGCATTAAAACTCCAGCCGACGCATTCGCCTGTGGCCGAGACGGCCCTGAAGACTTCAACGGTCTCTTTTTTGCCCCGGATCGACTCGATTTCGATTTCTCCCTCTACGGGAACAAAGTCTTTGGCTTGAGGCAGCAGGGCACCTACCAGCCGGTTACGTTTGTTAATTTTGTTCTGCTCTATCCTTGGCGACAGGGCGGCGCTGGTGACGGCTATCAGCAATCCAAAGAAAAATGAAGCTGCTATCAGCAGCCAGCTTTGCTGGAAAAAGTGTTTTAATTTATGCACCGGGCTTACCTCCTGTCGGAATCCGCCTGCAGAGCCTGTCAATCAAAGGCGTTAAAGCGTTCATCAGGAGCACGGAAAACATCACGCCTTCCTGATATACTCCGGCAATTCTTATAAGCATTGTTATCGCTCCTACGCCAATGCCGAAAATCCACATTCCCCTCCGTGTCAATGGAGCGGTAACAGGATCGGTGGCAATGAAAAAGGCACACAGTAGTAAACCGCCGCTGGTCAGGTGAAACAACGGTGGAACGTAGGTATATGAATCTCTTAAGAATGCAATTGTCGCAAAAACAAAAGCTGATGTTATAACGGCCAGCGGTATATGAAAGTTTATCGATCGCCTTATCAATAAATATATTCCGCCGATTAACAGTGCAATTACACTTGTCTCACCAAGAGAGCCGCCAACCTCACCGGTAAAAGTCGCTTTGAATTGTTCTTCGCTGTATATGTCTGCTCCGAGCTCGTTTTTTATCGCCAGCTTACTCCAGGCCAAAGGCGTTGCCTGGGTCCTGAATTCCCTCGTATTGGAAGCCGAAATATTCTCCGGAGAGATTTTCGACATATCCGAATCCATGGTGTAGGGCACAGCCCATGTTGTCATCATCACACCGAATGAGGCCGTCAGGAATGTCCTGCCCACCATAGCCGGGTTGAAAATATTCGCTCCGAGACCGCCGAAAACCATTTTGCCTATTGCGATAGAAACAACTCCGCCGATTACCGCTGTCCAAATGGGCAGATTCGGCGGAAGTGACAACGCCAGGATTATGCCGGTAACGACAGCACTGAAATCGCCCAGCGAATTGGTTTTTTTGCAGATTACATTGCAAAGCCATTCGGCCGCAACACATGAGATAACGCAGGTGCCAATAAGAAGAATCGCATGAGCACGGAAATAATAGCCTGCTGCCAGCATTGCCGGCGCCAAAGCAATTATGACATCAATCATCACGCTGCGCGTCGAAAGATGTTCGCTTATATGCGGTGAGCAGGAAACTCTTATATCTGTTAGCATTTACTCTTTTCCAATTATAAAATCAACATATACACCATACGCTGTTTTTTCTTATCCCGGCACTTTCTTTTTTTGTCTGGCAATAAAGATTTTGCCTGTTTTGATATAGCCGGTTATCTCTATATTGGCTGGGCAGATGTAGCTGCAGCAGCCGCACTCAATGCACGCACTCATATAGTATCGTTCCGCCACATCGAAAAGGTTGTGTTTGACGGCATGGGCTATTTTTGTGGGGTTCAAATTCTCAGGACAAACTTCCAGGCATCTGCCGCAGCGAATACAGGCGGTTTGGCGTCTTGCGAATTTAGCTCTGCCAATCTGCTCTTTTGTTAATACTGTTACGGCGTTGGACGCCTTCGTTAACGGCGTTTTCAAATCTGCGATTGCTATACCCATCATCGGTCCGCCGAGGAGTACCTTTGCAGATTTCTGAGTAGCACCTCCGCAAAATTCTATTAAATCCTCGACTGACATCCCTATCGGAACATAATAATTGCCCGGTTTGGCTATCGCCTCTCCCGATACGGTTACCACTCTGTGTGTCAGGGGCAAATCGGAGATGACCGCTTCTGCAATGGCCGCAGTAGTAGCGACGTTAAGCACTACTACCCCTATCATTGGAGGGATACCGCCTGTTGGGACATTTTTTCTTAGGACTGCTTTTATAAGCTGCCTTTCGCCGCCCTGTGGATATTTTGTCCTGACCGGAACAACTTTTATATGGCCGCTGTTTGGGACAATTTTCAATGCTGTCTGCATAACCTCTATTGCTTTTGGTTTATTGTCCTCAATCGCGATAAAGACCCTTGAACAGCCCGAAGCTTTTTGCGCAAGTTTTATACCTGCAATGATTTTGTCGGTCCACTCGAGCATAATACGATAATCGCAGGTGATATAAGGCTCACATTCACAGCCGTTAATAATCAGTGCGTCTTTGGGCAGCCGTGGATTAGGTTCAATCTTGACCCTTGTGGGGAATCCTGCCCCACCCATACCGACGATACCGGCTTCGCGGACAGCTTCACATATCTGTCCCGCTGAATATTTGTTTAAATCGAAATCATTCTGCAGGTTAAAATACGACCGCTTTGTCGGACTATGAGCCAGGGCTTCTATAACTACTGCCATGCTTCGACCAAGAACCGGATGAGACCGCAAGGTGACTTCCTTTACTTTGCCCGTGATGGGAGAATGAACAGGTGCTGAAACAAAAGCATCGCAATCGCCGATTTTTTGACCTGCCTCAACCGCATTCCCTTTTCTGACCAACGGCTGGCAAACGGCGCCAATATGCTGGCAAAGCATCACCGCTACTTCTGTTACCTTAGGACCCTGCTGTATTTCTTTTCTGGCGCTAAGGTCCTTTTTATCCGCAGGATGTGTTCCGCCGTGAAAAGATATTCTGCTTTTCGTACTAACTTTCATATACAAAAAATCCGGGACTATCCAACTTGGCCAAGTCGTTTATTTATCACTCTTACAATTAATATGCAACTAAATGTTACTAATAAAGCCGACATCATGCTCAAGGCTGTCTGTACAAGCTGGCTGCTTATGGTTTTGGTAAAGATTTCCTGAAAAACCGCCAGGGAAAAAATAAAAACCACAAGCGGCAGCAAAAAAGCAATGACAACTTTAACTACCATAGAAGGGCCCTTAATATTTCCCAACTGATGGTAAATACTAACGCAGTTGTGCTTTTGATTACAGTTGCCGCAGAATTCATTTTCATTCATTGTTTTCACTAACATAAAGGATAAACCAAATTTTATAATAGATATAGCTGAGATTTTCAAAAAAAATATCTTCCCAGATATGAGAATTATTGAGACAAAGTTTTCTGTAATTGATGATGCAAACCGAAAAGTTTGGTAGTAAATAACAACAGGAAGATTAGTTGCGTATGCTTCTATGCTTTGTCACAGTGCGCAACCGAATCATTGGTCCTGTATTGCAAAACTTGCTCCATCGTCTTTCGAGGCTATATATGCTCCTATTGGGCAGAGAACCTTACTGTCCTGGTCGCAGCGTATAATAATCTTCCACAGTGCCTCGAGGCTTTCCTTCTCATGTTCGGTTTCCGGAATCATTTTGATTCTTGTTGGGCTTTCAATTGAGATTTCCATATTTTATTCCTTTCAGCTTTTGTTTGCTCTATGGATTAGTTTTCCAATATATATACAATATTTCGTAAATAACATCGTTCCGGGACATTGCTGTATTTACTACGCCCTCAATAGTGTTTGAGTTTCTGATTATAGCCGGACCTGCCGGAAAATCTACCGAAATCAGCAATATTTACTTCTTATGAGTAGTTGTTTTTCGACATGGACGTAGTTTGGGTGAGAAAAAAACTGAAATTGATCTGTAACCTTTTCTAAATTTTTCCCTAAGTACTGAATGTGTATAAGGCATTGAATCAGAATTGCCGGAAATGTCGGTCTTTAACATGGCGGTATGAGATTTAGTGTCAAATGAGAAATTTCAGATTAGATAGATAGAAGGGAACATGATCATGGAAAACAATGAACAAACCCCGCAGCCGGTAGAAAAACCTGAAGGCCAAACCCCTGCCCAGGAGAAAGTAGGCGATGAAAAACCCGAAGGCCCGACCCCTGTCGCAGAGCAAGTAAACGCAGAAAAGCCTGAAGGCCAGACCCCTGTTGCTGAGAAAGTAAGCGCAGAAAAGCCCGAAAGCCAAGCCACTGTCGAACAGGAAGTCTGTAACGAAAAAGCCGGGACAGTTAATACAAGTCCGGGAAGCAAAGAAATAAACAAAGATGCTCGTATGTGGGCGATGATATGCCATTTGTCGGGGCTTGCCGGAATTATTATGCCTGCATCCGGTAACATAGTTGCGCCTTTGATTATCTGGCAGATTAAGAAAGACAATAATCCGTTCATAGATGAGCAGGGCAAAGAAGCGGTGAACTTCCAAATATCGATGTCGATATACCTTCTCGCATCGATCATTCTGTCTTGTATTTGCATCGGTGTACCCCTGATTATCGCTACAATCATCGTCTTTTTTGTGTTTATGCTGATTGCGGCGGTTAAGGCCAA
>CBDURK010000066.1:0-11119 GCA_965369645.1 uncultured bacterium
CCAGGTGCTGGTCGATGAAACCGTCAGACGCATAAATGCCCAGTGGGACTAACAAAACCTTATATTTGGGGCGGATAATAAGGATCGCTTCTGTAATGCTATGAGATGAAAACATGCTTATTAGATTACTTTTTGCTGTTAATCATGGCATCGATTATCCTTGACAATTGCAGAATATGTTGTTCTAAACTGGTTGTGAAATTTCTATCAATCCATGTGGATAAATGAGGGGGAAATTTTTAGGAGGCACAGATTAAAAATGAAATCTAAAAAAAACATGAACCGTCGTGAATTGCTTGGTTCTGTCGCTGTTTCTTCAATAGCTTTTGCAGTTGTTCCCAGACACGTATTAGGAGGCCGCAATTATGTTGCTCCGAGTGAAAAGGTGACCGTTGCGAATATCGGATGCGGTACGCAGGGCCTTCGTGAAATGCCGGGTATGCTTGAAAATCCGGATGTGCAGATAGTGGCTGTATGCGATCCGAATAAATTTACTACCAATTACGTCGATTGGTCATCGAATGGCATACGAAACGGTATCCGGAACACGTTGAATGACCAGACCTGGGGCGCCGGTTATAAGGGTATTCCGGGCGGGCGTGACATAGGCCGGGAGTATGTTGAAAAGTATTACGCTAAAAACATGCCTTCAGGGAAATACAACGGATGTAATTCTTATGAGGATTTTCGTGAATTGCTCGAAAAGGAAAAAGACCTGGACGCCATAAAAATTATGACGCCGGACCATCTTCATGCGACAGTAGCTGTTGCCGCGATGAAAAAAGGAAAGCACGTCGTGACCCATAAGCCGATTGCGAACAGGGTATCGGAAGGAAGGCTGACCATTGAAACGGCCCGGCGGAAAAGAGTCAAAACGCATCTTCTGGCATGGAGTGACAGACGTGGAAATAAACTAACGAGAAAGTGGATCAGGGAAGGTGTAATTGGTAAACTCAGGGAAATACACAACTGGTCGCATAGGCCCGTGTGGCAGCAATGGACATCAAATCCGACCGATACTCCCCCAATACCCAAGGGATTTAACTGGAATCTGTGGCTGGGGCCTGTGCCGGATCGTTCTTATCACCCGAATTATACACATAACGTTTTTCGAGGCTGGTATGATTTTGGCGGCGGCAGTATCGCAGACATGGGACATTACAGCCTGTTTCCATTATTCCGCACCCTTGGAATAGAGACTCCGCCGGTCAGCGCTGAAGCCTATGGAACAACTACCCGGATTATTGTAAACAACGTCAGCCAGGCCGTGAACAATAATGTGGCCTTCCCTTTTTCCTGCATGATCCGGTTCAAGTTTCCGAAACAGAAGGAATTACCCGCTTTTGATCTCTTTTGGTACGATGGAGGCATGAAGCCTTTTCCTCCGGAAGAGCTTGAGGTGGATAATAAATCGATACCGGGTGAGGGCATGATGTTTGTAGGTGATAAAGGCAAAATCCTGGCGAGTTTCCACGGCGAAAATCCGCAGATTATCCCGGAAAAGAAAATGCGGTCTTACGCCGGCGAAAAAGGGATTCAGGAAGAAGGCCGGTCAAGAAGATCGAACACATGGGTAAATGCTATTAAAAACAATGAAGAATCACCCGGCAGCTTCCTGTTTGCAGGTCCTGTTACTGAAACTATCAATCTCGGTGCTGTGGCATTAAGGGCCGGAAGAAAAGTGGATTATGATACCAAAAGCATGAAAATCACCAACTTTAATGAGGCAAATAAATATCTGACACGTCAGTACAGAAAAGGTTGGGAGCTTTAAGAATATATCCGATTAATCCCATGCAGGAAATGATATAAAGGATTAATTTTTTAGATAAATAGAGATATTATATTAAATTAATATATCCTTTTTATCTTTTATTTCATCCTCTTGTTCTCCCAAAGAGCGGCGGGTTTCTGCGATATCTTCTTTTAATCTTTGTTGGAATAATGCGAAATCCGAACTGTGTATTATAATATTTGCGCCTGCTTTGGCCCATTTAATTTGTAATTGGGCTCCTTCAGAGAAATGGATACCTACGCTTAAGCCTTTTTCTCTGACTTTAGAAATAATTTGTTTCACGACCTTTTCGAATCGAGGATCATGATATTTTTCAGGCAGCCCAAGGCTTACGGATAGATCGTGTGGACCTATGATAACTCCATCGAGGCCCGGTTCTGCCAATATTTGTTCCAGCCTATCTAAGGCCGGGACGCTTTCTATATTGATTATTAAAAACTTATCTTTATTCCAATCTCTCAGATAATCTTTAAGTTCCGGTTCGAGAGAATCTTGATTTTGCAATGCCTCTTTCAATCGCTCGCCTTTTAGAGGCCGCATTTTTACAGCGCCAACCAGTTCTCTCACCTGCTCAGGAGATTCAATATAAGGTGCAAGAATTCCCGATGCTCCTCCATCGAGAACTTTATACGCTTCTTGTGGATCAGGAGAAGGAATACGGACAAGCGGAGGTAATCCATACCCCTTGTAAACCTGGCACATCTGGGCAAGAGTGGTTCTGTCAATAGGAATGTGTTCGGTATCTATAAATACAAAATCCACACCTGTTCTCTTTACAGCCAAAGGCCATAGAGGAGAGGCCGAAAGTATTGCGGTTCCATAAAGGCGTTTACTTTTTTTGAGACGAGTTAAGAATTCTGTGCCATCCATTTACTTATCCTAATCTCATATATAGATGATAATTTCTAACAAGCGTGATTTTATCATATAGATCTTTGGGGAGCAAAGATATCATTTTTGAAGCGATCTCAGAAAGAGAAAAAGGTTACAACAACTCTGTGATTATGATTATTTCTTATCGATATAAACAACAGCCCTTTGCTTCATTACGTCTGCGCTTAAGAGAAATTTTCGTTTGTCGGAGGCTTCGATAACACGGATGACCTGAGACCATTTAGATGCCTGGGGCAGAACTTCCTGCAAGCGGTTTTTTGATTGACTTAAGAACTCTTTGTTGAGCACATTTCCCTTTTTATTACTGAAGAAGCCTATATAAAGCATGTCCATTTCCACCAAATCGCCGAAAAAGTGTGTTCCGAGTGAAAGATCAGCAACTAATCCTTCACGCATAGTGTCTATCTCACAAAGTACGGAAACTGTGTTTATTTCAGCGAACGAGACCGGCACTCCCAGGGATGGTGTACTGGTTCCCCACCGGCCGGGCCCAAGGAGCATAATAGTCTTCGTTTTTCCGTTTTCTTCCAAATGTGTCAGTTTTCCTATCAATCGGGCAATAGTGTAGCGATCGCTTTCGGTAAGATTGCCGTAGGCGGATGGTTCCACGAAGATAAGTCTGTCAATAGAAAGCGTTTTACTACGGCCGATGATGCCGCTTTGTGCCTGGAGAATAAGATTTTCTTTCTCAATAGAAGGGATAGAAAGATCTATAGAGGCCCCTTTCTCAATTTGAATTGGGCGGCACTGGACAAGGTTGATTTTATAAGTGCTGTCACTTAAAAAGTTTGCGGTAAACTCAATATCTACATGGCTGCCGTAAGCTTTTTTGAGAATATCGAGTATTTCGCGCATATCTTCTATAAATGCTGTCTTTGAAAATATCTTGTCGAAGGTAAGTATCCAGGGGCGTGTACTGCTCTTATTCTTAATGGACTTTTCCATTTCCCTGTCAATAGAAGCGAATAATTCTACTGGCAGTTCAGTGCCCTGTTCGACAATGTTGGTAAAGTAGCTGGATGTGAAAAGATCTTCGTCCAAATCCAGTATATCCACCTTTTTCTGTGCGTATCGGGCAACTTCATCAAAACCGGCCTGTGGGTGTTTGCCTGGTGCGTTTAGAGCAACTAAGCGAGTATAATCATCATCAAACCGATTTACGGCCCTTGTACCCAATCCAAAGACCAGTCTCAACGCTCCCGCTTCAGGATCAATACCTTCGTCCCAGACATAAGGATTATAGGATAGACCGACCCCGGCGAGCTGGGGCAGGAAATACTTTCCGTACGGCTTGCCCGACACTCTTTGAACAAGTAAAGCCATTTGTTCATCCTGTTCCAGAACATTTCGCTGGGCACGATAAGTAAGTGCTTTTTCACTCATGGTACTGGCATAAATTAAACGCACTGCGTTCATAAATTCTTCCAGGCGTTTTTGATGTTTTCCCTGATTGGCGCAGAAGATACTTTCATACTTACCTGAAAATGCGTTGCCGAAATTGTCCTCCAGGAGGCTGCTTGAGCGGACAATAATGGGGGATTGCCCGAAGTAGTCAAGCATATCTGAAAACCGGGCAATAATATAATCAGGAAAATTGCCGTCAAGTATCCTCCGCCGTGCTTCTTCGGCCCCGTCAAGTAAAGTGGCAGGATTTTTCTGATTCTGCCGTATGGACCAGCAGCCGTTCTCAACAAGAAAAGAATAAAAAATGTCCGAGCCGATAAAAAAGGAATCTACTGACTCAAGCAACGCTGCCCAGCGAGGATTATTCTTCCTGAGAATAGCGCGGGCGAGAAGCATACCTACGGCTTTTCCGCCTATCATTCCGGAACCAATCAGGCGTTTCCAGAAATAGATAAGATCCGACAGAGTTAGATACTTTTCAGCAAGGGCAAGGATTCGCTCATCGCGTGATATCAACTGCTTTAGCTGACGATGGAACATTGTGTCAACGGTTCGGGCGGAACATTCGTCATTATTATATGACTCCAGTAATTCTTCCGCCTGTATAAATCTGCGGTCCCACATGCCTACCATTCGGTAGGAAGCAGACTGCAATCCGGGCCAGGGTGCGGATGTCAATATATTTGAAATAGTGGTACTTTCTGTAACCGGAGTAAATTCATCGCCATCCCGAACATGAAGCATGAACATTGTCGAAGAATGCCGCTCGTGAACTTTAAGGGGATAAACGTACATTTTATCTTCGTATCTATAAATATCCAGAAGAAGCTGCGTTGTTTCTGAGATTGGCAAAGCAGCATGATAGGAATGATAATTTCTCAGTACGGCAAAATAGGCAACAGTTTCAAGCTCATATAGATAGGGGCAGGTAAGCCTGAAGAAGTTTCCAAGCATACGCTCGCTGAAGCACTCAATTGCGAGTTCTGAAAGGGAATCAAAAACATAATACGCATCCCGCCCCGTCTGCTCAATGACCTCATGAATTTTGGTGATAAATATTTCAAATCCTGCTGCGGGATTGAGCTGATATATATGGGCCCCTGAATCTCTTGATACAAGCTCTTTATGTTTTGCAAAACGAAAGTAAACAATTTTCCGTCCTTCACTTTGTGCTCCGGCTACAAAAGATTGTACAAAAGGCAGATAGTCGTCAATTGAATCCACTTGCCATACAACGTTGTCTCCCGGCTTAATGCCGTGGAGTATTTTATCTAAGGCTGGTAGTCCGGTACTTGGTTGTGTAACTGTCATTAGGCTCTCCATATTTATTAAACTATAATAAATAATCCTGAGGCAATCGATATAATCAATTATACATTACAAACACTATTATATATATGCATATTCATCTTTCACTTCTTTACTATTTTGAATAATCTCACTATATTTCTGCCCCTTCTGTTTTAAGATCTTCAAGTTCCGTTCTGGGCGGTATCTTTTCCGGTTTTTATTAATCCGGAGCTTTACCGGCCTGAATTATCGTAAAGCCTTGATTTTGTTACCGCTATATGATAAGGTAGCGATACTATCCAGGGTACGTATGTGCTTGTGTGCTCTGCGTTTATTGGTCTTGAAGGAGTAATTTATGCGACGCAAAATAGCAGTAGTGCCGGAAAAATGTTCCGGCTGTCGGATTTGTGAGATGGCCTGTGCCATACACAGGCAAAAGATAAACAATCCCAAAAAAGCCAGGATACGAGTAACTACTATTTATCCGCATCCGGTGGTGCGTATGCCTGTGGTATGCAATCAGTGCAAAGATGCCAAATGTCTTTCCGCATGTCCGACTGATGTGATATACAGACAGAACGGCGTGGTTAAGATACATGAGGATGGCTGCATCGGTTGTCACGCATGTGTTGACGCTTGTCCTTTTGGCGCTATGTATGTTCATCCGGATATTGATGTGCCTCTGAAATGCGACCTGTGCGAAGACAGCGGCCAGCCGCAATGTGTGAAGATGTGTCCGACTGGTGCGATATTGTTTATGCCGGAGCACGTATTCGGACAGGCTCATAGGCTCAATAATGTCCTCTCTTATACGCACATGAAGGAGATAGAGTACATTGAACACGGCGAACCGAAACATCTGCACTACGCCGACAACAACGCCGCCGAAGGCCGCGACAGTACAGGAGGTGGATCATGAATCAGCATAATGGCGGATATTTCAGGAAGATACTGCATATTGATATGACAAGCGGCACCAGCAAAACCGAAGCTGTCGATGATGAGTTTATCGAAAGCTATATAGGTGGAAGAGGTTTTGCGATTAAACTCTTGTGGGACAACCTTGTAAAAAATAATGGCCGAGTGGATCCGCTCGGGCCGGAGAATATGCTCGTAGTGGCAGCAGGGCCTCTGACAGGTGTTTACCTGCCAAGCTCGGGAAAGAATTCTTTTGCATCCATTTCACCGGCTACCGGATTGTTCGGAGATTCGAGCATGGGTGGCGGCTTTGGTGTCGAATTACGTCAGGCCGGCTACGATGCCGTCACAATTGTCGGCAAAGCTACGGAACTGAGCTATGTGTTTATCGATGATAATCTCGTTTCGATAGTGCCGTGTCCGGAGCTCAAGGGCAAAGGAAACCTGGAGACCGAGGGCAGGATTCGCGACAATCTTGGTGATCACGATGTGAAGGTGGCCTCTATCGGCATAGCAGGTGAAAACCTTGTGCGGTTTGCGTGTGTGACCAGTGACTGGAGCAGGAATGCCGGCCGAACCGGAATAGGGGCGGTCATGGGCAGTAAGAATATCAAGGCAATCGCAGTGCGGGGGCAACAGGATTTGCCCGTGGCTAATATTGATAAAGTAATAGAAATTTCAGAGCAGGCGTACAAGGAGCTTGGTGCTCACAATATGATGGGCCACTGGCAGAAGCAGGGGCTGATGGGTGTAATCGATTATGCTAATGTAATGGGAATTCTTCCGACGTATAATTTCCGAGATACACATTGGGAAAAGTCAAAGAATATCAACGGCAAGACGATGCTCGCGAGCCATAAAATTGGTAATACTGCCTGCTTCGGATGTCCGATGTGCTGCGGCAATATCAATCTTGTTAAAGAAGGTAAATGGGCGGGCACCGTTACCGAAGGGCCTGAGTATGAAACAGCGGCGATGCTGGGCTCTAATCTCGGTGTAGATAACTTTGCGAGTATTTTAAGGGGAAATCATCTTTGTGACGACCTGGGCATCGATACGATATCCACAGGAAACCTGATAGCTGTTGTGATAGAAGGTTATGAAAAAGACCTTTTAACACTTGACGACCTGGACGGCAAGCCGATCACGTGGGGCGATGACGACCGCATAATGGAGCTTATAGAACAAATAGCCAAATGTGAATCTATAGGCGCAACCCTGGCCCTTGGAGCCAAAGGTGTGCTTAAACGCTGGCCCCAACTTAAAGATATTGTCCTGCACGTTAAGGGTCTTGAGCAGTCGGCTTATGACTGTAGGGGCGCAAGCTCTATGGCTCTTGCCTACGGTACAAGCGATATCGGTGCTCATCACACTCGGGCATGGACTGTAGGCAAGGAACTTGAGATGGGTGCCGATTGGGGTATTAGCGAAAAGGTTGATCTGGTAATATATCATCAACACATCCGTTCACTGTTCGATATGTTCGGTGTCTGCCGGCTGCCCTGGATTGAGTTGGGTTTCCACGAAGATTTCTACGCCGAACTCTACAGCGAAGTCGTAGGTCAGCAATACAGCCTTGATGATTTGCTGGTCAAATCACAGAATCTATATAATATGACCCGGGCTATCAACGTTAAGCTTGGTGCGTCCAAATCCGACGACTATCCGCCGCCACGAACGTTTATTCCCATCCATAGCGGCCCGTTGGCCGGTAAGGTCTGCGACAAAGACGAATACGAAAAAATGCTGGCGCTGTACTACGAAAAACGCGGCTGGGACGAGCAAGGTACACCACAAATAGCCTGTGATTGATACCGTTGACAACATTCTGTGTTTTCCATCCGGCTACTTAATTAATTAGGACTACTATTTCAATTATCCTGAGTTTGCGGTATAATAAAAGCCAAAACAATTGATAGGAGAATGTCTGCATATTACTGTACTATGTGGGAAAACATATTTTGAGGACTGATGTGATGTCACACAAAAGAAAGTTCATGTCAAATTGTAGTCGGAGAGATTTTATCAAAACCTCAGGGAGTATATTAGGTAGTGCAGCATTGGGCGGATTGACGCTTAGTTGCCATAATAAAGAAGTTTCGCCTTCTGGTTGGAGTGATTTTAGATATGCCATGTGCAATGAGAGTATGGCTGAATTAAGTTGGGCCCAGCAATGTCAAATAGTAAGTAATGCTGGTTATAAGGGAATTGAAATTGCGGCGTTTACTCTGGTTAAAGAAGGTGTGAAGGAAATAAGCCTGATAAGGCGAAACAAGATTGTTTCGGTTATGAGAAGTGTTGGCATCGAATGTGCAGGCCTTCATTGGTTATTGGCACCGCCGCCAAAAGGATTGCATTTTACTACACCTGATGCTGCTGTCGCTAAAAAAACCATTGCGTATTTTAACGAACTTATTGACTTTTGTGGCGACCTCAACGGACCTTATATGATTTTTGGTTCTCCGAAACAACGCAATACAAGGAACATTTCTGTTGAAGAAGCTAATAAATATTTTGCTGAAAACCTTGTAGCGATTGCTGATCATGCTCAGCAGCGCGGCATTAAAATACTCATAGAACCTTTAGGCAAACGCACAACTGATGTCGTTAATACCTTAGCAGAAGCCCTTGAACTAGCTAAACAAGTAAACCATCCGGCAATTCAAATAATGTTTGATTTTAATAATACTGTTGATGAAACCGAACCATTTGATGTCCTGTTGCGAAAATACTTCAAGTATATTCATCACGTTCATGTACAGGAAATAGGTGGTAAACATCTCGGCACAGGAACAGCGGTTCTTGACTATGTGAAGGCCTTTCAGACACTCAAGGATTTAAGATATAATAAGTGGGTATCTCTCGAAGTATTTGATTTTTCACCCGGTGGTAAAAGAATCGCTGAAGAGTCAATGAGGACTCTGAAACAAATCGAAAGCAAATTGGTTTAACGGCGAGGCTAAATGTATTTTGGTGACTATGGCAAATCAGAAACATGAATCGAGAAGGAGAATACAAATTATGAGAACTCCAAAAACAAATATAATACTGTTGATAGTTCTTAATTTGATGTTGGCTCTAACGGCAGCCGCCGGGGAGAATTGGCTGCAATTTAAATACGATTCTGGGCATTCGGGCAATGTTCCCGATAGAAGTGTGACTACCCCTCTCGGTCTGATTGGTGCTGTTTCGTTAACTGATGCTATCTTTACTGCCCCAATAGTGGAAGATGGACGTGTTTATGTTGTGGACGGGTCAGGAGTTGCTTTTTGCCTCGATGCTGCTACGACGAATGTCGTCTGGAAATTCCAAAGCCAAGGCGGCAGAGCCAACTGCAATAACGTATCATCGCCGGCTATTGCAGGGCGATATCTTCACTTCGGCACAATGACCGGTTCTTACTACGTACTCGATAAAGCCAGTGGAGACGTAGTCAAAGAAATCGCCTGTGGCGAGCCAATCTTGAGTACTCCTGTAGTTTTCAATGGCCGAGTATATTTCGCCACGCTCGGTTCACAAGTATATGCCCTTAAGCCTGATGGCACAATTTGCTGGGTTTGGGATTACGTTAAGGAGATTCTTAAGTTCAACGGTAACCGCTGGAGTGGTGAAGAATGGTACAAACATAAGGCGAAAAGGGTAACATGGCGTGACCAATTCTGTTGTTCAAGTAATGTAGCAGCTTACGGTACGATGCTTGTTGTTCCTGCAGGCGGCTCTGCGGTATGCATGGAGGATAAAGGAAGTAATGTTGAGATTAAAGGAATGGCAACCGTACCGTCATATGCAGGTTCGGAGAAACCATCCACATTCGGATTAAGCATAAGCGAAGACGGGCTGATATATCGGCAGTGGCACCGGCGAGACAATACCGGCAGAGTCGAGATAATACAGCTTCGTGACGGTAAACCTAAAACGGATTATGTCCCCGGTACGCTCACGGAGATAAATAGGCCGGGGCTGTTGAGCTTTTGCTCGGTTAGCATTCGTGGTCGAGATGTTTATCGATGCCGTCCGGAAGAGGGTTTTGGATTCTGCAAGCATTCACCCAGCCAGGGGCAAACTCAGTATCTTGGAGGCTATCCATCTATAGCTTCGCCGATTCTTCTTCACGATATGGGAGTATATGGCGGCCTGGATGGAAGTCTTTATGTTGTCCCACTGTCCGGAAATGGTAAAGTGTGGTCATTTAAAACTGCTTTTGGTAAAGCTATTTCTGCTCCGGTAGCAGTTTGCGATGGTCGGATTTATTTCGGTTGTGAGGATGGGTATTTGTATATACTGGGACCAAAAGGTACAGCCCAACTACCGTCAAAAGACCTTCAGCTTTGTAAAATTAGAAGCCCATTAACAAGCAAACTCGCTGACTCGAAATACAACTGGTTCACTAACTTTGGCGACTTGGCAAGCACTAATGC
The DNA here is from genome assembly GCA_965369645.1 of uncultured bacterium. Classification (GTDB taxonomy): domain Bacteria; phylum Planctomycetota; class Phycisphaerae; order Sedimentisphaerales; family Anaerobacaceae; genus NIOZ-UU13. Next base: position 10,720 of record CBDURK010000066.1, read on the forward strand.
AAATAATCAGGGTCTCAAACCTCCTTTAAAAATCAAATGGATTCGGCGCTATGAGGGCACTTTCAAACATATTCCAGTCTGCGGGGGAGGCCGGATGTACACCCATACCTCTGAGGGCCAAATTATTGCTGTTGAGCAGGAAACAGGCAGACTATTGTGGCGGCGGTATTGGCCTGGTGTACACGTCTCCTTTACCAGCCCAATTTACCACAAAGAACAACTATTAATCCCTCAAGCAGGATTGAAGAAATCCAGTCTGCGCTGCCTGGATGCCAAGACGGGAGAGCTGCTTTGGGATGCCCCATTTACCGGCTCACCAAGCTGGAGTCGGCAACAACCGCCAATCATACATAAGACCAAAGCAATTTATTCTTTTGGATCGGGCAGGTATGCACCACAG
>CBDURK010000067.1:0-10926 GCA_965369645.1 uncultured bacterium
CTGCAAACGGCTCTGTTGTTGGTAATGCCAATCCTCCATTTGCTGAGCAGTCTGTCGTTAACAGCGGTTTGCAGTCAATGCCGATGTCCTATGACAACGCAGTTGGTAAATCTGAAGCTACTTTAACATTAACTTCCAATCGTGACTGGACGGTAAATGGTGTCGATACTCTGACGATTTGGTTCAGAGGTGAATCAGCTAATGCCGCTGAGACTTTGTATGTTGCCCTCAATGGCAACGCCAAAGTCAATAATGATAATCCGGATGCCGCACAGAGAGGTTCCTGGACCGAGTGGAATATCGACCTCCAGGCCTTTGCCGACCAGGGCGTCAACCTTGCAAATGTCAATTCGATTACTCTTGGTCTTAGCTCGGTTACTGGCGGTACAGGTATGATGTACTTTGACGATATCCGGCTGTATCCACCTGCACCGTAAGCAGAGATTTGACTGTTAAGTAAAAGTATGTAGTAGATTTGTAAATTCGGGGCCTATATCGAAATATTCGGTATAGGCCCTGGTAATTGATATTTGATTCTCCTGAAATTGGGGCAGTGAAACTGAGTTATCTGAAAGTTTATAGTTAATCACGTGAGGATTTTCCTTGACGGGAAAGCAAATAAGTAGTATTAATAGTATATTTGGTGAAGCTTCTGTCTTTAGAAGCAAATATATTGATTTTGACTCTTGAGAAACGAGTTTTTTAATTTGTACATATAGGGAGGAGTTTTGTGTTTTGCACCAGAGGTATAGTTTTAAGTAAGAACCTTACTTTTTTCCCGGCAACTTCACACTCATACTTGTCATCATTTAACTGTTCATATATTGAAAACAATCCCGAGCAGTCGGGAATTTGGTGTGCGGCCATGCATGGTAATTTTAACTCTTTTTTCAGGAGGACTATTATGTGGAAAAATGTATCAATTCTAATTATTATCACGTCTATGTTGGTCTTTAGCGGCGCAGGGTGGGCGGCGCGCGACGTCACGGGCCCCTTTGACATCGTGGTGGGATACCCTGACGAGAACACCCCGCCCAACGAACTACCGCCCCTTGCTGTCGATGACCAGGTTCTGACAAAGTATCTGCACTATGACGGTGGGACAACGGCCACGGGTTTTCGAGTCACGCCTGTTGAAGGTGCGACTGTGGTGACAGGGCTTACTTTCACTACTGCCAATGACGCGGACGGACGCGACCCCGCCGATTACGAGCTGTCCGGCTCCAACGATAGCATCGACGGGCCGTACACTTTGATCTCCGCAGGCCCAATTGAGGACTTCATCGCAGCTGCGCCCTGGCCGCGGCGTACTAAGACTGAGACACCCATCCAGTTCGACAACACGGTGTCCTACAAGCACTATCAGGTATTGTTCCCGACCGTTCGCACTGCGGGCAACTACATGCAGATTGCCGAGGTGGAGCTGCTCACCCCCGTTTACAAGGCTTCTGAGCCGGTCCCGGCTGACCGTGCTATACATGAGGACACCTGGGCGAACCTTGCCTGGACGCCGGGAGAAACTACAGATTCTCACGATGTGTACTTCGGCGAAAATTTTGATGATGTGGAAGCCGGTGCCGAAGGCACGTTCCAGGGCAACCAGACGTCACCGTTTTTTATCGTAGGCTTTCCCGGATTCGCCTATCCGGACGGTTTGGTTCTGGGGGCAACCTACTACTGGCGCATTGATGAGGTTGAGGCCGATGGCACTACGATACACAAAGGTCCTGTCTGGAGCTTTATGGTTCCTCCCACGACCGGATACAATCCCATCCCGGGTGATGGCGCAAAATTTGTAGAAACGAATGCGGACCTTAGCTGGACTCCCGGTTCGGGTGCGAGATTACACTATGTGTACTTCGGTGATAATTTTGACGATGTCAACAATGCCACCGGAGCAGTCCAGCAGACAACCACAACTTATACTCCCGGCCCCCTTGAGATGGGCAAGACTTACTTCTGGCGTGTCGATGAGTTTGATATCCTCACCACGCATAAAGGCGATGTCTGGAGTTTCAAGACCACCGATGGCAGTGGCGGCATAAAAGGCGAGTACTTCAACAATACAGACGTGAGCGGAACGCCGGCCTTAACGCGCATCGATCCGTACGTCGACTTCAGTTGGGGCGCCACGGGCCCCGGTGCACCGCTGCCGGACAATGGCTGGTCGGCGCGGTGGACGGCGGACCTCGAAATCGTCTTCGACGATACGTTTACCTTCAGCGTCAACAGCGAGGGTGGAACCCGCCTGTGGATCGACGACAAGCCGGTCATTGACATGTGGGTATCCTGGGTTCCGACGAAGTATGCCTCGCTGCCGATTTACCTGGAGAAGGGCATTCATTCGTTGCGTCTGGAATTCGCGGACTGGGATCGCGATGCCCTTCAGCAATTGTCCTGGTCAACACCTACGATGGCCGAGCAGATCATTCCCGCCGGTCCGCTGCAGCCGCCACTTAGGGCCAATAGCTCGAATCCGCCAAATGGTGCGGTGGATGTAAAGCAGACGGTAATTCTTCGCTGGAATGCCGGAGACGCGGCTTCTTCACATGAGGTCTATTTCGGAACTGATGCCGATGCCATCAAAAATGCCGATACCGGCTCGCCGCAATACAAAGGCACTCAGGCACTCGGCTCCGAGAGCTATGATCCCGGACAACTTGAGTGGGATTCCACTTATTACTGGCGTGTTGATGAGTTTAATGACACCAATCCCGACAGCCCGTGGACAGGTGCCGTCTGGAACTTTACAACTGCCAACTTCCTTATTGTCGAAGATATGGAAAGCTACAATGACCTTAATGAAGGTGAGCCCGGCAGCAACAGGATATATTTAGCATGGCTGGACGGATTCGACAACCCGGCAACAAACGGTTCTGTCGTTGGTCATGCCAATCCTCCTTTCGCCGAGCAGGCTATTGTTCACAGCGGTAATCAGTCGATGCCATTTGCTTATAATAATGCAGTTGGCAAATCAGAGGCGACTCTGACATTGACAGATACGCGTGACTGGACCGAAAAAGGTGTCGACACACTGGGGATTTGGTACATTGGCGATGCGGCCAACGTCGCTGAAACGATGTACGTTGTTCTAAACGGAACCAGCGGCGTAGATAATCCTGATGCTAACGCGGCACAGACAGAGGACTGGACCGAATGGAGACTCAGCCTGTCGGAGTTCAATGTGGACCTTACCAATGTCGATACGATTACTCTCGGTTTTGGCAACAGGAGCAATCCTGTGGCTGGTGGTTCGGGTATGATGTACTTTGATGATATCCGTCTGTATCCTCCGGCTCCTTAAACCGGGAATTGACAGTTAAATAGAACTGTGAAGTAGATTTGTAAATTCGGGGCCTGTATCGAAATTTTCGGTATAGGCCCCTTTATAATTGGTTCTTGGAAATTAATGCGGATTCGATTAATTCGCGGAAATAAAAATTATCGTTGAGAAAAATGAGGATTTTCAGCGGCGCCATTCGGCCTTGCGGACCATCAAAGGCGGCATCTGCTGGGGTTTGACCTTTCGACTGCCAGGCCTTACACAACTCCTGCTGCTCGGAAACCAGTGAATAGTAAACAGCTTGGGCTTTAAGGACAATCTGATTTTTTTCAGCTTGGCGAATATCATTGGTAACCATTTTCCCTGTAAAAAACGATAAAACCTGTATCCTTTTCATTCCTATCGACCAATTCATGCGGAAACTTTTACCATTTGTCTTAAAAAGAATGTAAGGCTGCAGAAAGGCATGAATAAGGTCAGAACCCGAATTCTATCGGAATTTATCGTTCGTATGAATGCCTTTATTTGTTTCGTTTATCTGATGTCGTTCCACTTGGCAGGTTGCTTGTCGATTTCGAGCAATTCACCCCGGCTGATGAGCCACGTGTTATCCGGTTGTTTTTGAAAGCGGAATTCTATCTTAAAAAATATAAATGATTTGTAATTTTCAGATACAAAACTATTTTTGTCAAAGATTGTCAGCATAAACAAAGTTGCAGTCGCCTCAGGGGGTGACAATTCAATCAGACAGGCCGTCTTTTTGTTTTTCTCAATAAGAGAGGGGGTGAGTTTTCGCCTGCAATGGGACACAAAATCCCATTTCGTATTGTGAAAGGAATCACGATAATCCGCGGCGACCACAGCCTCGATTGAATCACAATCCTCCTCCTGAACGGCTTTTATGACTGTGCTGATTACGGAATTGATTTTCTCAAGGTCGGTCTGGACAAGCATATCAAGGCCAACGCCTGTAGCAGCGACAAATACCGGCAGTAAAAACTGCCACCAGTGACGCTTTTCCGGAATTACACTGCGGATGGTAAAAACCACGAACAAAACAACTACCGCCGCTCCGATCAGCGTATAAGGCTGCTCAAAAAAATCGAACATATCCGTGCCTGTTAATTGTTAGCGGGTTTCGAGTTTTAATTACTGAGAGATTTGTAAGGAAAACCTCTCGCCATAAATTCGATGTCTTCTCGCTCATCAGCCGGAGGGCTCAGGCTGAAAGAAAATGACTCATTATACATGGCCTTGAGATTCCAATCGATGAAGTGCTTGTCCCGCCATCTATGCATTTCCGCATGGCCGTCGGCAAATCCAAGGGTGCTTTGGCTATTGTGCCACATGGCAACCGGGTCAACCCATGTTTTAGGTCCGGGATTCATTTGCCATGAGCCAACATTGAATCCTCTCGGATCAATCTCCTCGACAAAAATGTATCTTATCGCTGGTTTCCTCAGGTCAGTGTACTTCTTTGCCTGGGTGTATCCGTTCCAGCCCTCTCCGTTGGCGCCACCGGCAATCGAGAAGCTTCGAAAGGTGTAATTGCGCGGGTCATTGTCCCTTTGGTCGGCAGGGCAGGCATACACATCCACTTCCTTGCCAACGTAGGGGTAAAGCAGTCCGTCTCGAATAGCCTGTTTCTTCTGCTCAACTGTGTCACCGTCCGACGGCCTTAACACCCATTGCCCTGGATTGGTATGGCCGGGCACCAGCTCACCGTCGTTATCGTCCTGGTACATGAACCAGCCTAATGCGAGTGTCTTGACATTGCTGATACAGTGGATGCGTCTGGCATGATCTTTGGCTGCCCTCAATGTTGGCATTAGAATCGCCATCAACACCGCGATGATTGCAATTACAACCAAAAGCTCGATTAACGTGAAAGCCTTTGTTTTCATCCTTACTTCTCCTTACTTAAGCAAAAAACTCTTTAGAAATCCCGAGGCAAAAAAATGACCCCCGTAATACTACTTTTAGCTATTCAAATAACAAGATGCTCAAAAAAGGTCTTCTGTTCTGTTTTTTTCTGTATTACACAAATTTTTTGTGCTAATCTCCTTCATTATATTGTCTCAGGCCGAATATGTCAACTCGGAAATTTGCTATTTTAGAGGTTCCCTTAAGTCATCTACTACAGAATTGATAATCTTTTCAACGATTAACTGCCACTGGCGAGCTATATTCCCAGTTCCTCTTTGACCTCGCGAATCTTTTCGATGACAAAATCCAGATCGGCCTTATTGTGAGCTGCGGATATCTGTGTCCGAATTCTCGCGGCGCCTTTGGGAACCACCGGATAAGAAAATCCAATGACATAAATGCCTCTTTCTAAAAGTTTCTCTGCCATTTTTTGGGCTACGACTGCATCTCCAAGCATAATCGGCACTATAGGATGCTCACCTTCGATAACGTCCAGTCCGAGCCTGCTTATCTGCTGCCTGAAATAACTGGTATTGTCCATAAGCTTATCGCGCAGCTCCGTAGAATCACTAAGCATCTCGATGACCTTGATCGAGGCGGCGACGATGGCCGGAGCCAGAGTGTTTGAAAAAAGATAAGGCCGCGAGCGCTGGCGAAGCAGTTCGATAATCTCTTTTCTTCCGCTGGTATAGCCTCCGCTGGCCCCGCCGAGTGCCTTGCCGAGCGTCCCGGTTATAATATCGATTCGCCCCATCACGCCGCAGTGTTCCCCTGCGCCCCGGCCTCGTTTGCCTAATACACCTACCGCGTGCGAATCGTCCACCATTACCAGTGCATCGTATTTTTCCGCCAATTCACAGATTTCATCTAATTTGGCTATCGTTCCGTCCATTGAAAATACACCATCGGTCGCAATCATACGAAATCTTGCCGATTGTGCCTGTTGCAATTTATCCTCCAGGTCGTCCATATCTGAATTTTTATACCGCAGACGTTGGGCCTTGCAAAGGCGTACGCCGTCGATTATACTGGCATGGTTAAGCTGGTCGCTGATGATGGCATCCTCGGCCGTAAGTAAGGTCTCGAACAGCCCCGTATTTGCGTCGAAACAGCAGCAGTACAGGATAGTGTCCTCAGTGCCGAGAAATTCAGATATCTTCTTTTCAAGCTGTTTATGTATTTCCTGCGTACCGCAAATGAAACGAACAGAGGAAAGTCCATATCCCCAGTTTGCATAACTGTCCTGTGCTGCCTTAATAATATCGGGATGGTCGGCAAGACCAAGATAATTATTGGCGCATAAGTTGAGGACTTTTCCCCCGCCCTGTACGGTAATCGTAGCGTCTTGCGGACTGGCTATAATACGCTCCGACTTATAAAGTCCGTCGTCATTTATATGTTGAAGTTCTCTCGATATATGAGATTTCATTGTTCCAAACATATCTTGTTCCTCGCTTTAATTACATAAGAAGGATTTTATTCTGCCCAGTTCAAAATCACTTTCCCTGAATTTCCCGACCGCATTATTTCAAAGGCCTTCTGGTATTCCGTATAGTGAAAGCTGTGGGTAATAAGCGGTGTAATATCCGTCCCGCTTTGAATGAGCATAGTGGCTATATACCAGGTCTCGAACATCTCCCTGCCGTAAATCCCCTTGATAGTAAGGCCGTTAAAGACAACGTAATCCCAGTCGATAGCGGTCTGCGGCATTATCCCAAGCAGTGCGATTTTACCGCCATGACACATATTACCGAGCATGTCCTTAAATGCCTCCGGACTGCCCGACATTTCCAGCCCGATATCGAATCCCTCTTTCATACCGAGTTCCTTAGCCGCGTCTTCGATTTTTTCGTTTCTTGCATCAACGACCATAGTAGGCCCCATTTTTTTAGCCAATTCCAGACGATAGGGATTTACATCTGTAATTACCACATAACGTGCCCCCGCGTGCCTGGCCACAGCGATTGCCATGCAGCCAATTGGCCCGGCGCCGGTTATCAGCACATCTTCTCCAACCAAATCATAAGATAAAGTGGTATGCACCGCGTTCCCAAAAGGATCGAAGCAGGCATGCACATCAGTGGGTATATTCGAATCGCAATGCCAGATGTTCGTCACCGGGATAGACAGATATTCCGCGAACGCTCCGTCCCGGTTCACGCCGATACATTTTGGATCGGTGCAAAGATGTCTGCGTCCGGCTAAACAGTTCCGGCACCGCCCGCACACAATGTGCCCCTCGCCGCTCACCAACTCCCCCAATTCCACATCATGTACATTACCACCGGTTTTTTCTACGGTCCCGACGAATTCGTGACCAATCACCATAGGGGGCTTGATTGTCTTTTGGGCCCAGGCATCCCAGTTAAGAATATGAATATCAGTACCGCAAATCGCGGCCTTGTGGATTTTTAGCAGAACATCATTGCTGCCGATTTCAGGGACTGCAACTTCTTCCATCCAAACTCCGGGCTCAGGCCTGCTCTTTACTAATGCTTTCATTGATTGGTCTCCCCTGTCCTGTAATTACACATAAAAAAACTTACCACTTTATTTTCTTAAGCTCGCAGGTTTTTTCATGGTTGGTCATATCGGGGGCTAATGCGGTTACCGTTATATAGCCTTCCTCTAATGATGTAGTATCGGTGGGTGTCCCGTCGATGCGGTGGCCGTTGCCGGCTAACTGAAAAACTGTCTGCCCCTGTTCGTTTGTTTGGCGAATGTAATACTCGTCAAAGCCCGTGCTTGACTGCGGCACAACCCTTACGCCTTTAGGTTCACCTTTCGATAATTGTGGTATATTTATATTTATCACATTGCCTTTTTGAACGGGCATAAGCTGTTTGAGAATTTTAACGCAGTGCCGTGCCCCCTTTTCGAAATCCATCTGTTCCTCGAAAGAACAGCTCATCGCTACAGCCGGAATCCCTAAAAATGCCCCCTCCATTGCAGCAGCGACAGTACCCGAGTAATAGACGTTTATCCCAACATTTGCCCCGTGATTTATGCCGGAAACAACTAAATCTATAGGCCCTTCGTGTAATTGCTTAACTGCTAACTTAACGCAGTCGGCCGGTGAGCCCTGAACGCAGAAACCAGTGAACAGGCCGTTGATATCGACTTTATTGCAGACTAATGGCTCCGAGAATGTAATGCTGTGACTGGCCCCGGAGCGGCAGTCCGCCGGTGCGGCCACAATTACATCTCCGATTTTTACCAGCTCTTTGTAAAGCGCCGCCAGTCCCGGAGCAAAAATACCATCATCATTTGTCAGTAATATTTGCATATCGATGGATATTCTAATTCCTTGCCTGCCTCATGTCAATTGACAGCTTAAATACCTCATTGTAAGATATGCGTACGCTGCACAGAAGATAGCCGATTAGATTGGAAGAACTGTCAAGGCGAGAAGATTGAGAATTGTCAGATTGAGACTAAGGAAAAGAAGATACAAAGGAAAGATGTAAAAGTCCTGCTGCCCTGTCCGTAACTAACAAAAGAGCAATATGGAATAAGAAACTCAGACAGCGGGTTCTTGTTATATTATTATATGAAAAAAAAATATTATTTTATTCCGTTATTAGTTATTTGGTGTGAATTGAAAAGGGTATTTTTTAAAAAGAAATTTCTCGCAGAAATTGATATTACTGAAAATTGTAATCTGAGGTGCAAGCACTGCTATCATTTCCATGGTAAGAAAGAATTCGTAAAAAATGAGATTTCCTTACAGGAATGGGAAAAACGACTCACTGAATTATATGATAATGGTATAAGGATGGTCATGTTGGTGGGTGGGGAACCCGCACTCAGAAGTGATGTATTAATGAAGGCTGAATCACTTTTCCCGTATGTCTCAATAATTACAAACGGGACAATAAAAGTACCGGATAAATTTCATAGCCGTCTTTATATATCAATTGACGGTAATGAAAAAACCAACGATGCTATTCGAGGAAAAGGTGTCTTTTCGAAAATAATTGAAAATTATTCAGGCGACGACCGCGTTGTAATAAACATGACTATAATGAAATCAAACTATAAAGAGTTAGAGGACGTTATAAAAATTTCGAAAAAGCATAAATTTCAGGGTGTGGTCTGTAATTTGTACACACCGGGAATTGAATATAAAGGTCCGAATTTCATAGAAGATAATACGAGAAAAAAGATAATTCATGAGTTAAAACGGATGAAATCCAAATATCCTGACATTTTTCTTATGAGCAGGTCAATGATCAATTGGTATGAATACCCGGACCATAGAAATAATTGTTATTGGGGTGACAATGCGATGCATTTTGATGTTTCATGGAAAAAAAGAAGGTGCTTTGCCAAAGCAGACTGCTCAAATTGCGGTTGTTTGGCGGGCACACTTCAAAATCCATTAATAAAAATGCTATTGAGTCCAAGAGAGGCTATGAAGATTTTATAATATTAGTGTATTAAAAACAATTGGTGCTATTAATACAGAACGCTGCTCACTTATCTAAATCCCTCCTTGGAACAAGACTTTCCTAATATTAGACTCTTCCCGATTAGAAAATATTACAGTCTTTTAACAAATTCTGAAATGTTTTAATACGAGGCTTTGAGCGTCCCGAGAACAATAGTTCACCGACCGAATGGCATCGATGCTTCATCGGGTTCTGATTTTGTTCCACAACTACGGATATCTAAATGTTCTATCCGCACCCGGTTTTTATTTTATTACGCCCCTTAAACTTTCTCCCTGACAACATAAGGAATGCGGTAAACCCGTCTCAGCATTCTATCCGCTTCAGGATCATTGGCAAACTTTTCGTAATCACCCATAAACTTCAACATACGGCCAAGACGATAAGAGATATTGGCCAGGTGAGGAAGTGTAGTTGAATAAAAGCCTTCTCTGATATCGCTGTGAAGGTCCTCATTTTTACCAGAGCGTACTGCATCGATAAAATTGCTCCAATGATCACCATCTCTGCCTCTTCCGCCTTCTTTTGAACCGGCAAAAGGTTTTCTTTCCCGTCCACGGAATGCTTTCCATGTAGAGCCGCTAATTTCGAGCCATCCTTCAGTGCCGTAGAAAAGATTTCCGACTTCCTGGCCCTGGCTTCCTTCATGGTTGGTATATCGGCCCCGGCATTCAAACTCAAGCATTTTCCCATCCCTGTATTTAAATGTGGCGGTTTGAGTATTCGGAGTCTCCTGCGAAGTCTTATCACGGCCATAGGTTTCTACTCCGCCATACACCATCTTACCGGGAGTCGATGGGCCTTCATCCTGATCTAATCCGTAAATACCACCGGCTGAATAAACTGAAACCGGGTGTTCGTTTTTATTCATTCCCCAACGGGCAAGATCGAGTTGATGTGGTCCCGTGTTCCCGGTGTCCCCATTTCCGGTGTCCCAATACCAGTGCCAGCGATAATGACTCCGTTTTTCGTTATAAGGGCGATAAGGAGCGGGTCCTAACCAACGGTCATAATGGAACCTCGCAGGTGGCTGACTGTCTTTGGCCATGCCGTATGAATCGCGGGCCTTAAAGCAAAGCGCACGCGCCATGAAAACATCGCCGATACCGCCATCATGCAGAAATTTCATCGCTTCTATCACATTGCCGGACGAGCGGTTATTTAATCCTACCTGAACTCTTAAATTATACTTGCGGGCCGCCTCGACCATTTTACGTCCTTCCCAAATATTATGGGAAGCCGGTTTTTCAACATAAACATGTTTAC
>CBDURK010000068.1:0-10812 GCA_965369645.1 uncultured bacterium
TTTGAAACGGCTGTATCAGAGTGGCTTGATGAGCAAATCAGAGAAAAACACGCAATACAAACTGAATTTCGAGATGATGGGCAGCCAAAACCGCTTGATGATGACATCAGAGCGCTCCTGTTTCGTAATGTGAGAGAGTTGCTCATAAACATTGTCAAGCATGCGAAGGCACGAAAGGTAAAAGTTTCTGTCAGCAAAGTTGATGAACAAATATGCGTTATTATTGAAGATGATGGAGTGGGTTTCGAACCTGCCAAAATAGGATCGAATACAGGATTTGGAATTTTTAGCATTCGGGAACGATTGGAGTAGTTGGACGGACATCTTGAGATTGAATCCGAACCGGGCTGTGGCAGCAGGATTACGATGAAGGTACCGCTGAAAGCTGAAAAGAGTACCGAAGGAGCAGAAGTATGAGCATAGGGATATTAATAGCCGAAGACCATGCAATTGTCCGTGAGGGTTTGCGCTCATTGATTGAGAAACAACCAGATATGGAAATAGTCTGTGAGGCCGAAGATGGGCGTACTGCGGTTGAGCGTGTACGCGAGCTGTTGCCCGATTTAGTCATTATGGATATTACCATGCCAAATCTTAACGGAGTTGAAGCTACACGCCAGATTATTAACGAGTTCCCTCAGATAAAGGTAATTGCCCTGTCAATACATTCGAACAGGCGATTTGTTGTTGATATGCTCGGAGCAGGCGCCACCGGGTATGTCTTGAAGGAATGTCTCTTCGACGAGCTTGTTCAGGCGATACAGGCTGTAGCCGCAGGCGAAAGCTACCTTAGTGCCAGAATAACAGGGATTGTGGTAGAGGATTACGTAAAGCGTCTGGCTACCATTGCTGAATCACCGTTATCGTCCCTGACGAGCAGGGAACGTGAGGTGCTTCAGCTCATTGCCGAAGGCAAGACCACCAAACAGATTGCTTCAGATCTGCACGTAAGTACCAAAACTATTGAGGCTAACCGCCGCCAGATTATGGAAAAATTGGATGTTCACAGCATAGCCGAGCTTACCAAGTACGCCATACGAGAAGGGCTCACACCCCTTGAGCCCTGAGCGTCCTATATTGCAAAATCCGAAGTGTTTGTATCTTAATCTGTAACTATTTCGTCTTTTTGTCAGCCCACAAATAGGGATTCCCCAGTCTAATATTGGGAATATCCTTCTTGCTCTTTTCGTCTATTTTGACGATTAAGTCTATAATAATAAAGGTATTATCAATGGATTAACAGGCTGTTAAGTTGCATTGGGGGATGCCGGCCTGTTGTCTCGGTTTAACGCCGAAAAACGTTAGAGTGGATAAATAGTTGCCTAAGACACTGTTTTGGATTACCGACAGTCAGTGAAGTTGATAATCCGCTTCGCCGAGGATTTTAGGGCCTGACAACCCAATTAAAAGACAACGAAGGTGCAAAGTTTGGTGAGCACCTGATGTGCAGTAGGGGGCGGGACCTGTACTGCTTGGGAATTATTTGTTGCGTTTTTCACATACATGTTTATTCTTCAAGTCTCCAAAATCACACTTGTAACACATTCAAGTTGCCGCTTTTTACTCCCTGATGGCTTGCAAAACATCACTGCGAATTACTTTGACACCTCTTCCGGATAGGGCTATCCTGATTGTCATAATGCTATCATTATGGAAAATTATGAATCGTCGTGAATTTTTGAAAAGTTGTGCCACAGCGGCAAAAGGACTTGCACTTTCGAATTGCCTTTTTGCAGCAGCAGGTTGTACATCCTCTGACAGTTCTGCCTGGGGCCGTATCCGCCGAAAACCCCCGAATATCGTTTTCATCTACATCGACGACATGGGCTGGCGTGATGTTGGCTTTATGGGCTCTCAGTATTACGAAACGCCGAATATCGACAAACTTGCAAGCCAGGCAATGGTCTTTACAAATGCCTATGCAAATGCTCCGAACTGCGCCCCCTCACGGGCCTGTCTCATGTCCGGCTGGTACGGCCCGAGGCATGGTGTTTACACCGTTGGTACCTCAAGTCGAGGCCCCTCGAAGCAAAGGAAGCTTATCCCGATAGAAAATACCACAATCCTTGATTCGGAAATTATAACCATTGCCGAAGCCATCAAGCCCGCCGGTTACATAAGCGCCAGTATTGGCAAATGGCATCTTGGTGATGACCCGCAGTTCGGTCCAGTAGGACAGGGCTTCGATGTCAACATTGCAGGCTATAGTGCTGGCCACCCCGCAAAGGGTTATTTTGTCCCTTATAATAATCCAGAACTTCCCGATGGCCCGCCGGGCGAGTACCTCACAGATAGGCTCACAGACGAGGCATTGAAATTTATTGTTACTAACAAAGACAAACCCTTCTTCCTCTACCTGCCTCATTACGCCGTCCACACACCACTGCACGCCAAACAGGAGTTGATAGATAAATATAAGAAAAAAGCCGGCTCTAACGGGCAAGACAATCCGAAATACGCAGCTATGATTGAGAGCACCGACCAGGGCGTTGGCCGTATCGTTGACAAACTCGACGAGCTGGGCCTTACTGACAACACCATTGTTTTCTTCTTTTCCGACAACGGCGGCCTTAAGGGTGTAACTTCGAACCAGCCCCTCCGCGGCGGCAAGGGAATGCTCTACGAAGGCGGAATTCGGGAACCGATGTTCGTTCGCTGGCCCGGCGTCGTTAAGCCCGGAACAATCTCCGATACGCCTGTAATAGGTATTGATATGTATCCGACAATTCTCGAAATGACCGGTCTAAAAAAGCCCAAAGGAAAACTGTTGGATGGCAAAAGTATTGTACCGCTTCTCAAGGGGCAAAAAAGTTTAAACCGCAAAGCTCTTTTCTGGCATTTCCCCGCTTACCTCCAGGGAAAAGCCGAAGGTGCCAGAGACTCGCATTTCAGAACTCGACCCGCTGCGGCTGTGCGAATGGGCCACTTCAAGCTTATCGAGTATTTTGAAGATGGCGCCCTGGAGCTTTACGACCTGAAGGAAGATATATCTGAGCGGAACAACCTTGCGGGAAAAATGCCCGGAAAAACCGCCGAGCTTCATAAATTGATGCTCACATGGCGAAAAGAAGTAAATGCGCCGGTCCCAACCAAACTCAATCCTGATTATAATCCATAGCCCGTCCCAAAAAACAAACCGGTCAGAATGCTGTGAAATTTAAGAGCATTTAGATTTCGAAATTTTACTTTCGGTTCCTTTCAGCAGTCTTTTTATATTTTCCAGGTGACGGATAATAACCATCAGCGGTATTACGGTTGCCGCGACAAGTAAAGGCCAAAGGCTGAAAAAACTCCAGCCCGGCTTGAGGATTATAGCCAGAATCAAAACCACTGGAAAGCTAACGGAACCGACGATGGACGCTAAGGACACGTACCGCCATACCAAAACTACCACCGCCCATATTGCAATGGCAAACAAGGCGCAGATTGTATAATAAGGCCACAGCCCCATCGCTATGCCAAAACTGGTTGCGACACCTTTACCGCCTTTGAATTTCAAATATATTGGAAAGATATGACCTAAAATAGCCGCACAGCCCACTACCAGCCATAACAGGAGCATAACAACCCCCGCCGGTTTGGCAATGAACATTATCACCAGCATTGGTACCGTACCTTTCAGCACATCGAGCGCAAAGCAAATATATGCCCATTTCCTGCCGAGCGCCCTCGATACGTTGGTCGCCCCGATATTACCTGAGCCTATCGAACGCAGGTCCTTGCCGTGTGCCTTTGCAATGAGCAGTCCGAACGGTACCGAGCCGAGCAGATAAGCCCCTATAACGGCAGGTATGAATATTAAATACATTATTTTCCGCCTTTCCTCTGCAATATCAATTCATAAACATCTGCCAATTGTTTGGCTGCCCGGCGGATGGAGATTTCTTCTTCTATCTTATCTTCAGCAATAGCTTGTGACGCTTTTTCGATATTATTTATATCTGTGAAATAAACAATCGCTTCGGTTAATGCTGATATATCTTCGGGCTTATCTATTACTTTACCATGGCGGTTGTCCACAAATAAATCAGTAGCACCGTTGAATCTCGTGGTTATCACAGGATTACCCATCGCTAATGCTTCGAGGATATATCTGCTGGACGGGTCATAAAAAGTAGGCAAAATAGCAACATCGGTTACCGAAAGGGCGTTTTCAATATGCCTGACCTGGCCTAAGAAAATAATCTTTTTGTGGATTTTAAGCCCTCTTGCAATTTGGCGGTATTTGTGTGCGTAGCCTTTACCGGCTACGATTAAATAACTTTTTCGTTCAGTATCGTACCCTTCTGCTGTCGCCATTGCCTTTATTAAAACACCCAGTCCCTTTAATCTAAAATTATTTGCCGCGAACAGGAATAATATCGGATTGTCTGCTTCTTTCAGTCCTAATTTACCTAATATTTGCGTGCGAAGCCTGTCGGTCTGTTTTGTGTTAATGTGTTTGCCTGTTTTTACTCCGTTGGGTATGACCACTATCCGCTGAGCATTAGTTCCGTAGTGTTGCTTAAACTGCTCTGCGACATACTCCGAAAGTGCTGCTATTACAGGCCCATCCGGTCCCGAAGCGAGCTTGCGCTCGGCACGAAGAAGTATGGACCGCCGAAAATTGGTAAAAGCCGTCAGCTTCTTATAAGATTCGAGCACTTTGTTTTGGTAGCTGGCCGCGTTACGCAAAATAGACTCGGCATAAGCTCCGCCCCGTGGCTGATATACATCGGCAAACTCGAATGGTAACACGCTGTGAATTAGCCGGTACTGATTTTCTGATAAATGTTTCTTTAGTGCTTCTGCGAAGGTAAAGTAACCGGTGCGCCTGCCTGGTTTGTCCTGGCATAGAATATGAATATTCTTGGCTTCTGTCTGTCCTTTTGCTGCAAGTATATGAACTTCAAAGCCCAGTCCCGACAGCGCACTTGTCAACTCGAAAACAGAACGTTCCGCTCCACCAAGCGCCGTATTTGCCCTTTCTATAATAATCGCGACTTTCGTTTTCATTGCAGGATTATAAATCCAACCTTCTCAGCCTGCAAACGGTACTGCTCTGCCGTGCTTGATATCGTGCCGTGCCATCTGCTCTGCTTTATTGATTACTTTACGAATAAATGCCTTGTCTTTTCTTCTAAGCCTGCTTTGACCGGCATACGTCATATAAAACCGCATCCGGTCGGTCTTCGAGAATTTCTTGCCCGGCGACGAATAATAAACCTGAGCGATATCTTTTATCTGAAATCGCCGCCGCATCAAAATCGGCTTGAAAACACGTGCGAGGTCTATCAGATAAAATTTGCCGCTCTCTCCGTGGAATATGTGTGCTAAGTAAAGGTCTCGATGTCGATAATTCGTTTCGTGAAATTTTCTTATAAAGGTTGCCGCCTGAACGATAAAATTTCTTCGCTTTTTCAGTTTTTCGCTTATAGCCGGCTCATCGAAGTAATCCGGTAATTTTCGTTCCAGGGATTCGGCGTCCGGAACTTTTTCGCTGATTACGAAGCTCCTTGTCTCGAATAAGGTGTTGCGTTGTTCACCGTATGAGATAGCTTTTGGGGTATTTATGCCTGCTGCCGTCAGTTTATTTGCCGCATCGAACTCATGAAAAGCCTCGCTTCTTCGGCTGTGATGTGACATCCAGTTTTTAAGCTGGACGAAGACCGGGGGGCAGTCATAGCGTTTCATAAATACTGTAGTTGATAATGCCCGCTCAGGAATATTTATTTCAAACTGTAAACGGGCCCTGTAACTGGCAAGGTTGCTTTTAGTCAGATTTTTGGCCGCATTGAAAGAAAAAACATCTTCGATGCAAGTTAAGCCCGATTCGCTTAACGCCGTTTGATATTCTCTGTCTATGAAAAAAGATTTTGAAGTTTCGATAAATTCTCTTTGGCTCAGCACAATTGCCTGTTTGCGATTATTTTCCAGCAGCTCTTTTGCCGCTTCACAGACCATCTCCACTGTGATTGACTCCATACATAGATGTTCGCTCTTGTTACATTTTGGCTTACTGCACGGAGTGCAATGGACATTGCCGATAATCTGAATTTCATTTTCATAATTCGTATCTGTCCAGATTGGGTCGTTGGGCCCGAATAGAGTGACCACTTTTCTACCAAGAGCTATAGCGATATGTCGCGGTCCCGTATCATTGCTTATGACCAAATCCGCAATGGAAAAAAGTGCTTTCAATTCACCTAGGCTTAACGGTGTTTCGGCTAAGTTGATAAGTTTATGCTTGCTTGAGCTGCAAATATCTTTGGCTATTTGCTTCTCAACGCTCTCAGGTGCAACGGAGATGACAACTGTTGCGTTATATTTGGTAATAAGCCGCCCGGCCGTTTGTGCGAAATTGAGACTGCTCCAGCATTTGCTCGGCCCAAAAGCTCCGCCCGGTACAATAACTACAAGCGGCCCGTCCGGATTTAATACTCGCGGTAATTTATCGTTCAGCCTTTGTTGTTCTTCCGGGTCGATAAACAGTTCAAGGTTTCTCTTGGTCGCCTTACAGCCTAACCATAATGCAATTGCAAGGTAGTACTCGACCATAGAAGCAGGCTTGAATTTTCCCCTGCCCACGCGGGTTGGTAGTCTCTGCGGATAAAGTTTCTCCGTCAGCAAAAGACCGCGCTGTTGGCGGGCATAACCGACTCGCCCTGGTATCCCTGCCAAAAAAATCGCCAACGCCGATGCAAATGAATTTTTGAAAAGGATTGCATATGTGAATTTATGTTCTTTAAGCTTTTTTGCGATTGAAAACGGATTGTTGTCGTTTAGCTCCAGCCATCTGTCGTTAAAGCTGCTTGGTGACAAAACACTGCGAACTACCTCCGTAGCTAAAAAAGTAATCTTGCATGTTTTGAACTGCTTGCGAATGGCCCTTAAAGCCGGAGTACAAAGTATCGCGTCACCCATAGGAGAAGGAAGCCAGATGAGTATCTCGTCTTCCGTAATGTGCGATTTTCGGCGCTGAGATTGTGATTCGGGATTTGATTTGCACATAGCTATTTTCGCCCGTGCATTATATAGAAAGTTAATGACATAAGCTGAAGAACCATAGCAAAACCGAGCGCAATAAAAACAGAGTTGTCCTGCCTGTCTGGGCTTATCAGGAACCATATACTTATCAACAAACAAAACAGAACAATAATTTGTATAACGCCGGCGATCAGCCTCATTATCGAAAACTCACCGAACATATCGGTTCGCTGCATACTTTTTAATTGTGTGCTAATGCTCTTTAGCAGTAGCTCTGCCCCTTCACCGGCAATTTCCTGTTCTACCTGTTTTGCCGGCTCTGCTTGCGTCTCTTCAGGCGATTGTTCGAGCTGTTGTTCCTCGGCGGGGATAACCGGTTCTGCAACCTCTGGAGTTAGTTCAGCGGCTTCGGGAATTTGTTCAGTCTCTTGCTCAACCGATTCGGTTGCTTCGGGAACTTTTTCGGTTGCTTGTTTAATCGATTCAGCTTGTTCCTCCAGCTCCGTCTTAGTTTCTGTTTCGGTCTCAATCGACGAACGGTGGTGTTTTTTTATGATATTGACGACCTCCTTAATATTTATGGCCTTATAGTCCGGCCTGGGATCGTTTGGTTTGAGCTGTTGTCGTCGAGAAGGCAGGTCTATCAATATAGTTTTGCACCCCGCCCGCAAGCCGGCCCCTATATCGGTGCTGCTGTTGCCAACACACCAGGATTGGTCGAGATCTAAATCCATCTCCTTGGCAGCTTTCAGCAGCATTCCGGGATTTGGCTTTCTTAACTCACTTTCTTGACGATATTTTTTAACGGCTCCATCAGGATGATAGGGGCAGTAATAAATCCGGTCTAAAAATGCGTTCTTTTTGGCTAAAAGCTGCTCTAAACGCTTGTGAATTTCTCCGAGCACTTTCTCCGTAACAATGCCCCGGGCAACTGCCGATTGGTTGGTGATAACTACCAGCTTATACCCGAGGGCTTTAAGCTCGATAAGCGCCCTCGGTACCCCGGTCAGCAGATTAACCTGCTCCGGCCGGCTGATATATCCCGGGTCTTCTATCAAAGTATCGTCACGGTCTAAAAATATCGCTTTATCAGGCATATCTGTAAAATTGATTCTTCAGTTTAACTATTGATAAAACTGCACTCCACAAGGTCGCAGATTATATGATAAGCAAGCTGATGGATTTCCTGGCTTCGCGCTGTTGAGTCGTCTTCGGCACAAAAACAAATATCGGCAATTTGTTCCAGCTTGCTGTTAACCCTGCCCGTAAAGGCTATTACATAAGCACCTTTGTTCTTCGCCGATTCAGCGGCGGCGATAACGTTAGCCGAAGTTCCGCTGGTCGAAAAAGCCCATAAGATGTCACCTTCTCTGACCAGCGCTTCAACCTGTCTTGAAAAGACCTTCTCGTAAGAATAATCGTTGCCAATGCATGTGATAACCGAAGTGTCCGTTGAAAACGCCACAGCCGCTAAAGCCTTTCGCTCCCTTTTGAATCTCCCCACAAACTCACCGGCTATATGTTGGGCGTCCGCCGCTGAGCCTCCGTTGCCGCAAAGATAAACCGTGCCGTTGTTCTTCAAAGACCTTATTATTGCTTGCGAAATGGCAGCGACCGTTTCAATGCCGATCTCCTGAAACTCCGCAGTCATCTTCTTATGCGTTTCAATGGTTTCTATAATCTGTTTTTTGATATCTTCGTCAATCACGATTTTGTTTCCAGTGACTTAATTTTCTCTATTGTTACTGTTGAGCTTTTGCCTTCTACAAGTGGTGCAAGGATAACTTTGCCGTCATAGGATTCAACGAATTCCCGGCCGACGACACCTTTCTCCGCCCAGTCCTGGCCCTTCACTAATATATCCGGCTTTACTTTCTTGATTAAATTAAGCGGGTCAGGCTCATCGAAGACCGTAATATAATCAACTACTTCCAGTGCCGCTAAAACGGCGACCCTGTCATGCTGATTATTTATGGGCCGCTCAGGCCCCTTAATCGTCTTTACCGATTTGTCGCTGTTGAGCCCTACTACTACTATATCACCCTGCGACTTGCAAAATTCCAGGTATTCGATATGTCCTCTGTGTATCACGTCAAAACAGCCGTTCGTAAAGACTACGATATTTTTCCCCTTGCGATGCCATGTAAGTTCATCGAGCAAAAGATCAATCGAACGTACCTTGCCGCTTTTACCCTGACGGACTATCTCATCGGCTACTTCCTCGATAGTTACCGTTACGGTTCCGAATTTTTCCACTTCAATTCCGCCCGTTACGTTGGATAACTGCACGGCAGTTTTATAATCGAAACCCGCCGCTAATGTTATCGAAAGCGTCGCCAGAACCATATCGCCTGCTCCGGTTACATCATAAACACTGCGGCTCCTGGTCGGTATGATTTGATTTATATCTTCTGCCCTGAGAAATGCGCCTTCCTTATCGAGCGTTATTACCACGGCATCGAGCTTTAACTTTTGCACAAGCTCCTCCGCCGCCTTGTCTGCGCTTTGGGCATCTGTTATTTCGAAACCAACCGCCGAGGAAGTCTCCTTGCGGTTCGGCGTAATAACGGTCGCGCCTTGGTATTTGGAGTAATCGCTTGCCAGTGAAGGGTCAACAAGTACTTTTTTGTCTGCTTTCCTGGCGGACTGTATCATTTGCTGGCAGACCGAAGCACTCAGAAGACCCTTGTCGTAATCCTGTAAACAAACAATATCAGCCGAAGTTAATTTATCATGATAAATCTGTAGAATTTCTTCATATTGTTCATCAGTCAGGGTTTCTTGGGGTTCATAATCCATTCTGATTAGTTGCTGCTGATGAAGATGCTGCGCCAGACCTATAAGCCTTTGTTTGCTGATAGTGGGGTGGTTGTCTGCTGTAATCAAACCGCTGATATCGGCCCCGATATCCGTCAGCTTCCTTTTAAGGATTTTACTGTTCTGGTCGTTTCCGATAACACCCAGGCAGTAAGGCTTTCCCCCCAATGCCGCTATATCGGCCGCGACTGAGCCTGCTCCGCCGCAGCGATATTCGCTCTTGGTAACTTTCAGTACAGGAACGGGCGCCTCCTGGCTGATTTTTATCGCATCGCCGAAGATATAAACATCGAGCATAAAATCGCCCACAACCAAAACTTTCGGCGAGCCGAGATTCGTTACCGTTTTCAGTAGGTTTTCATACATAAAAATAAATCCTTGGTTAAAAGGTCTTAAACAGTCTCATACCAGACCCTGCCATCTTGCTTTTACAGCAAAGCAGCGGGGCGTGGTAATCTCTGATTTTCAAAAAAGTTAAATTTCTCTTCTTAGGTGCTCTAACTACATTTTCGGCATTTTACCTGCTAACGTCTTTTCAATCAAGCCCCATAATTTCTCCTCTCCGGAAAGAAATTGTATCTCTATACCTAAATATGCCAGTGGAATCTCTTTGTTGGGCGATGCCTGCCGGGTGATTTTGTTCTGGTCCTTCTGTGTAGTCAGTATCAAATCCGCCTTGAGCCTTTCGGCCTGTTCGAAAATATCCGCTATACAAGCCTCCGTATAGTGATGATGGTCGTTGAAGATTTTCGAACCCACAAGTTCAGCCCCTGTCGTCTTAATTGTGGTCAAAAAAGATCCCGGATTTCCTATCCCGCAAAAAGCAAATATCTTCTTGGTCTTTAATTCTTCCAGAGCAATATCTTTATTGTCTATTGATTTAACATAAGCCGGGGCATGAATCGACCGCGCAATTACCATATCAGGGTTGATAAGTCGCAGTTTTTCTTCAAGTTCGCTCAATTCATTTTCACCGATTTGGTCGCACCGGGTAATAACAACAGCACCGGCCCGCTTCAGCGATGAAGC
>CBDURK010000069.1:0-10803 GCA_965369645.1 uncultured bacterium
CGTTTGCGGAAACAAATTTGTCAGCTTTGTCTATGATATATTTCGTAGCCTCAAAAGCATATTCATCCAACAGTGCAGCTACTGAAAAGCGTAAGTTCTCACCGTCGAAGTTTAGCTGGCACCCTAAGTGTTTGCTTAATCTCTTTAATGCTTTAACAGGGACATCCTTAATTTGATTGTTTTTATACAGGTACATTTGCAGGGCCAAATCACTCTTGAGAGTCTCATACATCCAGTCCGGGTCGGTCATCTTATATAATGATTGCCGGCTTTGTAATAAATTGTCCTTTTCTACGAGTTTACCTGTTGCCAAATCCATTTCTACATTCGACCAGAAATTTCCATGAAACATTCTTCCTATACCTTCTGTCCGGTTGGTTTGTTGGTTCCACCCCTTTATTAATATATACCGGCATCGCAATAGGCTTCTGATGTGGTCATCCCCCCAAATGTAGAGCATTATATATTTAGCGTCATGATTAGTTTTCTCCTCTCTGATCATCCGTCGATACGCCTGGTAAACACCCAGTCCGCCCATTCCGAAATTCCTGACCGGTTCGCCAAGGTGACCCGCTAAATATTCCTGCCAGGTCTCACCATCGTTTACCTGGTGACAATGAGTAAAACTATTACCATAAGTATTGATTCGACATGGTCTGCCTTTGTACATAAATGAAGTTCGTGCCCCGTTGGATTGCACTGTGGACAGTGTAAAACTTTTGTCAAGACCGTCATGCGGCATGTAATTGCCCAGGATATATCCTATATCCCGGTCGAATTGGGCCCATGACATTTCGTTTAAGAACACATCTATTTCTTTGCGTGCCGGTACGCTTTCTCTAATATATTCTTCGAAAGATATCAGCTCCTTCTCTGTAGTCTGTCCAAAAGCAAGTGAACATGCTAAAAGCAAAAATAAGGCTGTTCTCGAAATAATGTTTAATCTCGTTTCCATAATCTTTCTCCACATTTTCTCAATAAACTTATCGAAACAATCTCCCGGATTAAAAAATCGGCCATATTTTATAAACGTGTAAACTCACTGAACTGTTCGATATTGCCCACCTCAATAACCATCGGACTGTATGCCGAATTCACAACTTTACTGAACTCCTCGAAAGAGGAACAATCACTCAGACCTATCGTGAAATGTGCCGGTACCATTTCCATAAATTTATTCAGGCCCTTGCGGCCAAAGCCAAACACCGTCATCTGACCCTGCATCGGCCAGTAAGAGTCTATCCCCTCATCATCCTCGTGATGAATCAAATAAATTGCCCGATTGTCATCACCAAAACAAAGCCATTCTCCCAACTGGCCTGGGACTGATATGTCTCCATCCCATTTCATTTTTGCAGGAGTTCTTATTCCATTCGGCCTGCCGGGTCTAATGCAATAATCTGAATCTTCATCAAGCCTGCCTCCCGGAGTGCCTTCATATAAAAACCAGTATGGTGTTCGCATTTTCAAGACGGTCAGCCTTGCATAAGCTGGAAATACGTCCCACATACATTCCATTTTTCCATCATTGGACACCGAAAAGATACTGACCTTTATTGGCCCGCTGCTGATTATTCTACTGTTCGATACAGTTTTGCCGGGGTGACAATAGCCTTCCGGATATCCCATGTTAGGAATGCCTCGATACTCACCCCCAGGGCCGCCGCCCGGTCGATATCCAAGCCAGTCGTTGCCGTCCTTATCTATGATGCCGGCGAATCCGGCTCCTTGTTTGTGGTAATAATACGTTGCGTTTTGTGCCTCAATCTTGAAACTTTCCTGTTCCTTGTATTCAACGGTGTCAGTTAAGTGGACAAGCGGCTTGAAAGAATGGAGCGAACGGTCAGTGTTGCCTCCGCCGAAGTAAACATGAAAGATGCGTGTCGATTTTGCAGCAGTCTTCCCATCAGCCAGAAAGGTGATTTTGCCTTTTGCGTTAGTTACTGGATTAAATCCGGGATCTTTGTCGAATTGAAACCGGACTAAACGGTTAACTATTTCGCCTGAAGCATCGACTTCCGTTACTCTTATAGATTTGGCGTCAATTTTTTTTTTACCGATTCGTCTGAGCAGTTGACTAAAATTAATATCCACCTCAACGGGCTTATCCATACGCTCATATCCTGCTGCGCTTACTCTGACGGGAACACGGTATTTGTTCTCTTCATCTAACCATGCCCCCTTTGCCTTGTATGTACCATTGTTTAACCAAATATCAACTCGCTGATGTTCCTGGAAATCTTTTTGGAGTATATCTAAATCACCATCACCGTCCATGTCCCCGATTCGACCTTCGTGTGTTCCTATACCGGTAGATACAATCTGTATTCTAAAATTACCTTTGCCGTCTCCATAAAGAATCAACTGTCTGCATTTATCACCCGGTCCCGGCCTGTACATTTCAGCGGCGTAAATATCCAGATTGCCGTCGCCGTTTATATCGCCGACCTGCAAGGTATGTCCGTGGTCCACTTTTTCAATCAGTGTATGTTTAATCCACTTATCAACCTTCCATTCGTACAGGTTTAACGCTCCCACCCCATCGCCTGAATTCAGTACGATTTCAGGCCGGCCTCCTTTGATGAAATCACCGACTCCTGAACGTGACATCCCGTATTTTTGGTCAATTATGTTAGCGGTAAATTTCTTCCCCCCGTTGTGCTTAAACCACATACCTCCGCCAACGAGATCTATCTTGCCGTCAAGGTCAATATCAGCCTTGGCCAAGCCTTCATATTTGAACGCGCGAGGCCATGACCATATTTCCGTGAACGACCAGTCATCTTTCTTTTTCGGATTCTCGGGAATATCGGCAATCATGAGCTTCCGGACTGTTTGGTTCCAAAAAACCAGTTCCGCCTTGCCGTCGCCGTCGAAGTCGCCGAATATCTGGTCGTGGTGCTGCTTTTGCCCCTCGTTTTTGATGGTATAGCGATTCCATGGCTTATCGGGATCGAAGTTTGGATATGGATTCTCCCACCACCAAACTTCATTAGTGGCCCAACTGCCGCCTTGCAGGATATCAAGGTCACCATCGCCATCGATGTCCCAATACGTACCGCCGGCCTCGATATGGCTTTTCCGATTATCGAGAAGATATCTCTCCCAACCGTCACGGGTATGCCGGAACCATACCATACTCGTTTCCTTACTCCAACCGGCTATAACGAAATCGTTCACTCCGTCTTTATCGATATCCAGAATCAAAGAAGCGGCCTGACGTCCAACATCGGGCTTTGGTATATCTCCTTCCATACTCGAAAGGTGTTTCCAGGTCTTGCTCTTATTTTCCCACATTTCGATTGGCTGATAATCGCCGCTCCAGTTCGCACCTATGATATCCATATCTCCATCATTCCCGAAATCTCCAACCTGAATGTAATGAGAGCCTCTGGTGGAAATAATTTGCTTGTTCCATGATAGCCCGCTGCTCTGATTGAAATAGACAGCCACCTCATCAGGGTCGGCACTCTGGTGCATTTCCGCCGATACTATATCTATCGCCCCATCGCCGTTGATATCCGCAGTTACCAATCCATGAATAACACATTCGATAGATTCGGCGATAATATGTTCGGACCAATCTCCCTTCCTGGGGTTGGTGGGTGCTTCGAACCAGGACAACTTATAAAAATTGCCCTTGAGTTCCGCCGGTGAAAGAATGATATCCGGCAAAGCATCGCCGTTGATATCGGCTATTTGTATGGTAGCGTCAGAATGCCAATCTGCAAATCGGTGCGCATTCCATCGCCCCTTTATTATGTCCCCGCTATTTTCGTACCAGATGCCGCCTATGACTATATCAAAATCCCCATCCCTGTCGATATCACCCAGAGTGATACCCTCTCCATGCGGACAATCAATAACTCTCTCAGCCCACGAGCCGGCCCCGTCCTGACGCCATATATGGATTTTATTTCCTGCCTTATGGCCGAACCCAGACTGATCTCGCGTCACAATATCCAGGTCTCCGTCTTCGTCCAGATCACCAAGCTCAATATCATGTGTGGGATGGTTCGCAACTTTATGAGCTTTCCAAATCTCCTTCGCTGGATCATCATGAGGTCGTGGATTCTCATACCATATCAAGCCACCCATAACGATATCTAAGTCGCCATCGCCGTCAACATCACCTGCTTCACCATCTACAGTCTTATATCCGCCTTTCGCGATGGTCGTTTCAGTCCAGTGGGGCCAGGAATACCACACAAGAGGTCCATTGCGACCTCCAATAATGACGTCTAAAAATCCGTCACCATTGATATCACCGATCATCTTTGCCCAGGGGTCTTTCGGCCCGGCGTTATCCAAAACCACATGACTGAACGGTATATCAGCAGCTAAAGATATCGAAGAACTAAGCAGTAGTAAAAAAACAATTCCCACTCCGATTTTTATTGTAAAAATTGGTCTCATTTTAATTTCCCTTCATAGAAAAATCTCTTTACATCATCAACCAAAACCGAGAATCCTCCTGTTTCACCCGATGTCATCCATATATGCGGCCACTCCTTATTATCGAGAATCGACTTAAGGCGCCGACCAAATTGTCGCAGCGATATAGCGCTCGCCGCGCGGTTCGTCCAGCCAGTAATAGACCGTAACTAATTTGCCGTCCGGTCGTTGCACGGTTCGCGTATAGCCAATGTCCGGTTCACCCGCATCGGAACGCAGAACATATTGAGGTCCCCAGGTCACACCGCCATCACTGCTGAACACTGCGCGGATTGTACGAGGTTCGTTGCGATTGGCATAAGTGATACAAAGTTTTCCATCAGCGAGACGGACCATAGATGGTGGATTGCCGCTGTATTCACCGTTTTCTTTAATGGGATTGCCCAGCCATTGCCAGCTTAGCCCGCCATCCTGCGAGCGAAACAGTTCGATGAAATTGTGCTGAACTGGATTATTGTTGCGGCGGCGTATGGCCGCAAGAAAATCACCGTTAGGCAAGCGAACCGAAGACGGCATAATCGAGTAGCCGCTGGACGGTTCCGATCCGATCCAGGCAAATTGGTTCCAGTATTTACCGCCGGTCCGCGTGCGAGCGCAAAACGGCCGGCCCTCTCGATTATTTGTTTTTTCCGCACTGAGAAAGAGCATCAGGTCTTTTGGCCCGAGAACTTGATAATCGGTGCGCGCACTAAGATGCAAGTCGGCAAAAGGCAGGCGAAAAGGGCCGCGCCAGGTCCTGCCTCTGTCGAGTGAAATGAAGGCCCTGTCACCGCGGGCATTCAGAGCGAAATCCGGCGTATCGAACGCAATGTCCGCCGGTAGCCGCTGCAATTCTCCGTCGGGATATTCGGCTTCGGAGACCGACCAGCTCTCACCGCCATCCAGGCTTCGCCCAAGCATTCTGCTCCGCGGGCGGCCAGAATCGATCTGATGCAGCCCTCTTTCCTCCGGCGGCGCGAGGTACCCGAGGCTGAAACCTGCCAGGATTTCGTTTCCCCACTGCCAGATGCCGTTGTTGGCTGGCCATCCTGCAAACCGGCCCTCCTCGTAAAATACCTTCAAATGCCGGACATCTTTGATGACAACTACTTCATCTTTTGCCGCTGAAACAATTGGATACGTTATAGCTATCGTTAAAGCAACACCGAGCCATTTTTTCCTGAAATTGTGGTTCATAAGTGTGCAATTCCTTTCTCTCCAAAGTAAACCTTTGCCCACGGTTGCTTGCCCCGATGGCATCACCAAACATAACTGCGTCATTCATTCCGGTAATATCGTCAGCAATTTAGCAGCAGGAAAACTCTACCAAAAATGCCCTGATTTTTCAATAGCTAACACATAATAGTCTTTTATTCCGTATTTTTCTTAGACCAATCCCAACAAGTACTGAGCAAGCTTGAGTTATCGGGACAATCTTGGTATCCTGTTATACCTAAGGCTGACGTTAACTGTCCGAGCGTGGCAGAAAAAGCTGAAATGACAACGTGGCGTTTATTTAAGGATGAGGTTCATGATGCGTGAATTTATAATTAAAATCGGCTTGATAGGAATAGTGTCGTTTTTTGCTGTTTTTTCATTTCCCGCATTTGGCGCCCCGGCTGTGTTGCTCGATGATGATTTCAACCGCTTGCGTCCGGGCATATTCTCAGCGGGTGTTATCGGTGCTCATGCCGAATACCACTATGTCCACGAAACCGCGCCGCAGGGCAATTGGGTAGTCTCCTGTTTCACCACAGGCATACCCGAGCAGCGTGCTTGGTGGGTGACCGCAGAAGACGGTGACGCAATGCTCTCACAGACCATCTACTACAGACGAACACACTCGCATCCATTCGTGTGCACCGTAGCCCAGGGCAGTGAGTTCTGGAAAGACTACACGGTTTCGGCGCGTTTTGCTCCCGAGTCGGACAAAGGCCAAAGCGGCGTAGCGTTTCGCTATCGTAACGACCGATGCTACTACTTCTTCGGAGTCAAAGGCTCCAAAGCCATTCTTAAAGTCGTCAATCACGCCACCGCTTTTCACAAGCCCAATGAGAAGATTTTGGCCGAGCGGCAATTGAACTTCAAGCCGGGCGAATTCCTCACAGCGACGATTCGCATCAATGGCGACAGCATCCGCGCCGAACTCGGCAACGGCATTATTATGCAGGCGACTGATTCGACTTTTTCCCAAGGCAAAGTAGCTCTTACCGCCGACGTCCCAACCAAATACAGTTTCATAAAGGTAACCACAGGCGATAAAGAAGTTGAACGAATAAAAAAACGCGTCATGACCAAAAGAAAGCAGGAAGCAAAACTCCAGGCCGCTAATCCTAAGCTGGTTCTGTGGAAGAAGTTCTCAATTTCCGACTACGGCATGGGGCGAAACCTGCGATTCGGTGATCTGGACGGTGACGGCCAGATAGATATTCTATTCGGCCAGGTGATCCATCACGGCCCCAAGGACCGCAACAGCGAATTGAGTTGCATTACGGCCGTTAACTTCGATGGCAAAGTGCTCTGGCAGAAGGGAAAGCCCGACGGTTGGAAGAACCACCTGACAAACGACGTGGCCTTTCAGATACATGACATTGACGGCGACGGCAAAAACGAAGTGGTCTATTGCATGAACCAGGAAATAATAGCCGCCGACGGTGCCACGGGCAGCATCAAGTACCGCAAACCGACCCCCTTGAAGCCGCCCGGCGACCACGGCGGGCACAACATTTTCCCACGCATCCTCGGCGATTCGCTCT
Source organism: uncultured bacterium (assembly GCA_965369645.1). Taxonomy (GTDB): domain Bacteria; phylum Planctomycetota; class Phycisphaerae; order Sedimentisphaerales; family Anaerobacaceae; genus NIOZ-UU13. Next base: position 7,191 of record CBDURK010000069.1, read on the forward strand.
TCTTCTGCGACCTGCGAGGACTCGGCTGCGACCGTGACATAATCTTCAAAGACCGCTACCGCCACATCTGGGCGATGAACGATAAGTTCGAGGTAATGTGGACCGGACAATGTACTACGGGGCACTATCCTTACGCTTACGATATTGACAATGACGGCAAAGACGAAGTCGCCATCGGCTATTCCATGTTCGACGACGATGGGACAAAGCTGTGGTCGCTTGATAGCAAGATAAGAGACCACGCGGACGGCGTTGCAATCGCAAGATTCAAAAAGGGAGCCGAGCCGACAATCTTCTACGCTGCCAGCGACGCCGGGGCCTTCTACACAGACCTCAAAGGCAATGTGCTCAAGCGTCACTTTTTCGGCCACGTTCAGAACCCGGCAGTGGCCAATCTCCGAGACGATTTGCCCGGGCTTGAAATCGTGAGCATCAATTTCTGGGGCAGCCAGGGTATTATCCACTACTTTAATTCCGATGGCGAGTTATATTATGATTTTGAGCCGGTTCAGCACGGCAGCATGTGTCTTCCAATCAACTGGACAGGAAAGAGTGAGGAGTTCTTCGTGTTATCGCCGGACGTGACCGAGGGCGGCATGTACGACGGCCGCGGGCGCCGGGTAGTGCAATTCCCCGCAGATGGTCATCCATACCAGTGCAATGCAGTACTCGATGTCACCGGTGACTGCCGCGATGAAGTCGTAGTATGGGACCCCTACGAACTCTGGGTTTACACGCAGAGTGATAACCCCAAACAGGGCCGGCTATACAAACCCAGGCGAAATCCACTCTACAATAATTCCAACTACCAGGCAACTGTCTCTCTCCCTGGATGGTCCCGGTGAAAGATTACTGTTTGCAATTCGCGTTCTTGACGCCGAACGCCCCGGATACGTTGATTTTAGTTTCACCCCTTGATGAAGTTGATACGATCTAAAAACTTTGATATTTATTAATTTTCACGCCATTATGTGATACATTGTTGACAATCGTTTAAGAGTTTTATTCGATATTCCTTTCTGGGATATAGAAATCCTCCTTAGTAAGATTACATTTTTTTGCAATTTTTTTGCAATAGGATAATCGTCCTGCATTTTGATTGCGAGCATCGGAGCCAAAAGTAAATTTCAAACCTTGTTCTTTGGCCATGTTAATGAATTCTTCATGTGGCGTGTGGGACATGTCGTTTATTTCAATAGCAATATTCCTTTTCTTTGTAGCCATAATTATTTGCTTCATACGTTCATCAGTCCACAACGTATAGTAATCACGAGCAATACATACAGGCAGAAAAAGCGGCCATCCGAATATGGTCAATGGTTCATTTTCTAAAATTTCCATTGTGTAATCCATATACCTGGCCATAAACTCATTTGTGTCTTCCACATAAGTATCAAACTTCCAGATACTTAATATTTCACCATTCCCCATTGGAACTCTTTGTGGATCCATTAGTATGTAGTCGAGTTGGGCCAATAACTCAGGTGAAAAGTTTTTAGACCATCCGAGATCGGTGGGCTGCAACCCGATATAGACAGGATATTGACGGAGTCTATCGATATATTTCTTCAGGTCATCATCGTTTTTAATTGCCCATGTAGCGGGATGCTCGACAATGCCGAATCGAACACTTCTTTTTTTTGCAATATCCATTACATGTTCGATTGTAAATCCCCTGGTAGTGTGAACGTGCAAATCCATTAAGGGAAAATCATTTTCATGTATAGCATCAATATTGCCTAAAACAGGTGATACGGCCATCGTTCCGAGCACCATACTTGATTTCTTAATAAAGGTTCGTCGCTTCATAGTTTTACCTTATCTTAAAGTCTTTTTATCTTCCATACATATTTATACACAACAATATATACATGGTTTCCGTATAAAATTCCTTATCTTTTCAAGTGTCAGTATATCACCCCTTTGCCCGAAGTCCATATTCGTTCATGGCATTGTTATATCGCTAATAGTCTCTTCGATTGGCTAAGTTGTCAATAACCTCTGATAACTCTACATCGACTGAGATCCTCTGCTCTTGTGAAGGTTCTGTTTCAAGTATTACCTCCCCGCTTGGTGACACAACATGGGACGACAATTTCTGACCAAACGCCCCGTTGTTCACACTACAAACAAAATTAGCATTTTCCACGGCTCGTGTGATTGATATACTGCGCCAAATCTGGTCTTGGTCGTTGAGGGCGTTATTGATATGAAAAACAACCTGAGCGCCTTGCTTTTGTAAAGATTGCCATGCTTCGGGAAAGATAAGTTCACGACACATCTGGACACCGAATGTTACGCCATCCAGCCTGTACACAGGATTCTCCCGTCCAGGCTTAAAATGTTTACGGTCAAGGGCGGATAGTTCGATCTTGTGATAGCTCTGTCGCTGCCCCGAATGGTTCTCAATGACGACTGAATTCAGCCATCCCTCATCACCGTATGTTGCGGACCCGTAAAGACAATAGCATCCGCGCCGTTTTACCTCGTCCGCTATCTCGGTCATGGCATTTGTAAGCTCTGCCCTGTCCAACTCTTCAAAGTAGTCGTCTTTATCAGGAAAGTAACCTGACAGCGCACCTTCGGGGAAGATAATCCATTCATTTCTCTCGGCAGACTGAAGCACCGAGAGTATTTTGTCTTTGTTTGCTCCAATGTCCGGCCCAATACTAAATTGCGCGATAGTCAGTTTCATGATTCCTCCGTTTTTGATTGCGATGTTAACTTTCTTTCTAACAATGTATATATGATTTCCATATAAAATCCCTTGCCTCTTTGAGTACCAGTTTTGTAGGGTGGGGCCTGCCCCACCATTTTGTTATTCTCCAAAAGCCTCTACGGCATTTTTTATAACGCTCTCGAAATCATTACTGTTGCCGTAAAATCCTTCTCTAACATATCGATGATACGTTGACCACGGCCAATCTTCAACTCTGTCAACCAATTCATGCTTGAGAGGATTATAATGGATATAATCGACATGCCGCTGCAGGTCATTCTCATCCCGGATTCTGTGCTCCCAAAACCTACGCTGCCATAAACAAACCTCTCCTTTGCGTTTTCGAGATTCCGGTACTTGTTTGTGCCGACCAGTCAATTGTAAATATTCTTTGCTGAACAATCCTTTTATCGATAACCATCTTGTTGAAAAATCTGAATCATTTTCTGGAAGTTTCCATAAACAATGCAAATGTTCCGGCAAAAGACAAAACGCGACAGTCTCATAAGGATGTTTTGATTGTGTTTCTCGAATTGCATTTCTCAGGCACTGACGCGCTGTCTCCGAAGAGAATAACTTAACACGGCTATAAGTAACTACTGTAAAAAAGTAAAATCCTCTCTCATGTTTAGCGCGTATATAATTAGGCATAATGCCATATCCTAAAAGCATCATTTTAGTGGGGCAAGCACCACTAATATATCATTCTCTAATATTTGTATGGCGAAGCTCTCATCATGTCTCATCAAAAATGGTAGGGTGGGGCCTGCCCCACCGTTTATTCTAATCTGTTTCTTCAATCATTGCCGCGAGTACAGATGGTAGGGTGGGGCCTGCCCCACCGTTTATTCTATGTATACATGATTTCCGTATAAAACTCTAAAGCTCTCCGAG
>CBDURK010000070.1:0-10566 GCA_965369645.1 uncultured bacterium
GGTTGCGGTGGAGGTGACGTAGTCGAAGCGGTCGCCGCAGTTTATGTCCATCCAGCTAATTACAGGGCCCAACTGGTGTGAGGGGTATTGGTCGCGGTTGTGTTCTATGAGGAACTTTGCCGACCAGCGGTCCATGCCGGTTTGCCTATCGAAGAACCAGTGGTCGATGCAGTCGTGGGAGTGGGCACAGTGACAATGCATAATTTCGCCTAATAAGCCTTTGCGAATCATATTAAGCACAGCCAGATTGTCGCTTCTGAAACTCCAGTTTTCCAGCATCATGCAGGGGATACCAGTTTGTTCAGACGTATTGACCAGATCCCAGCATTCTTCGAGAGTATAGGCGATAGGGACTTCAGAGGCGGCATACTTGCCGGCCTTCATGGCGTAAACAGCCATTGGAGTGTGCCATTGCCAATACGTGGCAATTATAACTGCATCGATATCGTCGCGTTCGACGAGCTTTTTCCAGATATATTCATCACCTGAGTAGATTTCGGGCTTTGAGAAGCCGGCCTTGATAACGTTTTCCCGGGCTGCTTTGGCACGCTTGGGGGAAATATCGCACACAGCGCGGATTTCAACGTCTTCTTTCATGTTTAGAAAGTTGCTCATAAGGCTGTTGCCTCGCCCGCCCATTCCAATTATTCCGATACGGACTTTCTCAATAGGGGGCAGGTTAATCTCATTTGCTACGTTCGATTGGGGCTGTGAAGCGGAAGCAGTCGGCTGCATACTGCCAAGGGCGAGGCCAAGGCCAACTGATGTTCCGGTTTTCAGGAATTGTCTTCGGCTGCTTTTTTTAGTCATGGTTATTCCTCCAAAACATGATTTATGGTTTATCCAGAAGTTCACTTACTATTACCGGCTTGCCTGATTGTGCCGAAAGGTCCGCCGCAAAGCACAACGCGTGAGTTTGTGCGGCGTCTTCTAAATCCGGATATGGTTTTTTATCTTCAATAATGCAATCAAGGAAATGGGACACTTCACCCTCAAAGGGATGATGAGTGACGTCGGCACTGTCCGGCAGGATACAGGGAATTTTTACAAAGTTGTTCTGTCCGGGAAAAAGCTTAGGCGCAAAAAGTTCATTATTACGCAGGCTGCCCTTGGTTCCATAGATTCCAATGTTGAACCTGTAAGGCATTTGTGCGTCGAAGGTAGTTGTGCTGCGGCCTATCTTACCGTCTTTGAATTTAATGTTAGCTGAGATTGTGCCCGGATATTCTATTGGATTTTTGGTTTTGACCTGATAAGCGCAAACTTGTTCGGCTTCGCTACGAGCAAACCAGCGCAGCGCATCTATTGCGTGGCAGCCACCGGTTAAGATTGCTGAGCCACTTTGTTCTTTGCTGCCGTACCATTTATCTTCAGGAGTCATCCATATTCGGTGCATATAATCGACTTCGACCATAAAGATGTCTCCGAAAACATCCTGGGCGATAAGATGGTCAATGGTTATCAGCAGGGGATTCCAGTGCAGAACGAAACTTACTATTGTTTTGACTTTGTTTTTTTCGACTGCCTGGCGTTGTTTGTACAGGTCATGGGGAGTTAAAGCTACCGGTTTTTCGATAATGATGTGTTTGTGTGCCTGGGCGGCGTCAACTACGTATTGTGTATGAACGTTATGCGGCGTGCATACCACTACAATATCAACGTCATTTTGTTCAAGCATTTTGGAAGCGTCGGTTTCGATGGTGCAATTTAAGCCGTAGCGGTCGCGATATCTTTGAGCATTTGCAGGATTTCGGCTGACCAAGGCACGAATCTCAGAACGGGCATCTTTGAGAAATGCCTTTATATATTCGGCGGCAACCGCACCGCAACCGATAATCCCCACCCCGATTCTGTTGTTCATACTCTGCATAATTCGTAATTAATCTTTATATTTCTCTTCGCTATTTTCAACTATAATAACTTTCGCAGAAATTTACAGTTCTTCAACTGATGACTTTATCTGTTCAAAATTTCCTTCGGCAAGCTGCTGGCCGTAGTTACGAAGGGCAGTGCCGATATTACGCCAGGCGATCCAGACATTTTTCTTACCCCTTGGAGCAGAAAGCTGTTTGGCAACGAGAGTCGCCTCGGCATCGATGAAACGGTCGAGAGTCTTATAGTCCCAAGTTGGCATTTTCTGAGCTAATATGGCAAGCCGTGATACGATTGTTTCTGTAAGCAGGCGTCCATCTGCTGCGGATGCTTCTGTTTTAGGGTCGCGTCCACCGACACCCTGGTGTGGAGCATCTCCGAGTCGTGAGAGATCGACCGTATCAGGATAGAGATGCATCATTAGGGAGGTTTCGCCCCATGCGGCATGATCGCCGGTATAGTCGGCATCCAGTGCAAGGATATACTCAGGCGTGCCAAGGACTGGAATTCCCAAAGCACGACTCATGCGAACCGCTGTTTCACGGACTACGATTTGTTGGGCCGCACCGTAATGGCCTGTTAGCATGATAATTGCACGGAATCCATTACGCACCATTTCCCGGCAAAGCTGTTCGAGCCAGGGTTTGAGAAGTTTGGAAAAAACATTGTTTTCCTCGTCCATAACGAATGTATGCGGTTGATTCACACCACCGACGCCTCCGTAAAGAGTTGGCGCAACTAAGCCTCCTCCCCTTTGAGCCGCTCGAACACATAAAGCATGTGCTTTCAGTGAATCGACACCTACGACATTATGCACACCGTGCCATTCAATCGTTCCAAGGGGCTGGAAGATTGTCGAGCATTTGGTTTGTGCCTCTTTAAGTTCTTTGGGTTTGAAATATTCAAGACGTACCTCACGCTGAGCAGTTTTGCCGGCGTTGATTATTTCCTGTCCTGACGAATGGGAGCCTAATAGTAAACCGGCAGCAGCAGTGCCAAGAAACTCTCGTCGTTTAAGTTGTTTATTCACAGCTAATCCTCCTTTGTTTCTATTTTTTGCTATCCATAGATGTTTCCGAAGTTTTGAAACCGCATCTACTGCTGGTTTGCCCAGTTTTGGAACATCTGTACTGCTTTGCCAAGTACGCCGGCAGAACCACGAAAAGTGCCGGAGCCGCTTGGTTTATTGTCAATCGTGTACCATTCAAAAAAGCCATTATTTACTCTGACTCTTTCAAACATTGGAAGGCTTTCCTGATAGGCCTGCTCGATGTACCCATAGGCGATAAGCTGCTGTATCATTCGCCCTCCGAACCAGGTCCAATCGCCGCCATTTTGGTAAGAGAAAGGCCCCATGCTTTTGTTCTTGAAAAATCCAGCCGGGTATGGTGGATAGACTGTCAGGCCGATTGAACCTGCACCGGCGAACATCTTGTTGTTGACCATATCGTTGAATACTTGTAATACCTCCTCTTTCGAGAGAATTCCCGCTTCAATCGCGATGGCGGTTCCGCCGTGATAATATATTCTATGCTCGTCAAAATTTTCAGGGAAGGGAGACCCTTCTAAATAGATATGAGGACGAAATTTGTGTAATTGACGGTCCCAGAGGTGCTTTCTTGTGTTTGCTTTGATTTTATCTGCGACCGATTGCCAGGCTGTTTTATCTGAGGTTTCAGAGGCGATGAGTGAAATGTAGTTATTTATCGCAACGATGAACATTGCATTATCATATATATCGATAGAACGATGGCTGGATGAATCTAATTCAACTCCCCATGAATGTTCGGGCTGAACGTCACCCCAGTCTGAGGTTGTAGCGCCCCAAATCAATCCATACTCGGAATCGTAGCGATGTTCCAAAAGATAACGAAGTGCCATAGACAGTCTTTTACGCATGGAGAGGCCATTGATTTCTTCAGAAAGAATTGAATAGTCGCCGGTTTTCCTTACATACTTATGGACTGCCTGAACGAGCGAGCTTTCCTGGTCTGTTTCGACGGTGTTCTTATGGCCAAGGAGATTCGGCATCGTGGGGGATTTGATGTATTTATATGAAACATTTGCTTTGTCAGCAGGTATATATCCATCGATTATGTTGCCGTTATTCGGCTGGAAATGAAAGAACACCAAAAGCGAGCGGCAAAGTTCCGCCTTATCCTGAACCTCCAGAGCAAGTTCAATAAAAGTGTTTAGGTCGCGAATCCATACCTCTCCATAACCGCTGCCTGCGGTTAGTCCCTTTTTTAATATAGACTTTGCCTTTTCCAGAACCAATGTCAGGTCGGGATTGTTCAAAATATTCTCGGCGAGTTCTTTATTATTGCCGGCATGGTTTGACTCTGCATTAGAGGTATCTTCGGCAGGCGCTGAAGCATTTTGAACAGCACAAGACAGGAGAGTAGTTACTCCAGCTAAACAGATGAACAAGAACATATTATTCTTATTGAACTTCATAATCTTTCCCTTCGTTAAGATTTCTTCTAAGCTGTTTTACACTTGCCCCTTCAAATATCTTTGCCGTTTTGGTTCGGGGAATTTTTCTATCGAATACCTCAACATGGTACGAGGCATTTGTTTGTAATATTCTCTTAGGAAATTTTCTTCTGCTTCAATGTCTCTCTTTCCGATTTCTCGCAGCATCCAACCGACTGCCTTGTGAATTAAATCTTCTTTGTCGTGTAATAAAATCTTCGAAATTCTTAGTGAGTCAACAAATTCATTATACTTTATAAAATGAAATGTGGACATGATAGAAATTCTTCGTTTCCACAGGAAGCTGGATTTTGCAAGATTGTAAATCGGCTGTTTATCAATTCGGCGTAAGTAAGCACCAACTATATGCTCAGCGGAACTGTCAACAAGGTCCCAATTGTTTATAAACTTTGTATTGTCGAGATAAAGGGTATATACGGCCTTTCTATCTTTGCTATTTGCCTTTTTGAAAATGGCTACGAGCATAAGAAGAGATAATAAGCGTTCTTCGTGGAATTTTGATTTCAGTAATTGAGCGATTTCATCAATTGATATTCCATGATATTTTTTTGCTGTTTTTCTTAAGACAGGGACTCTAATCCCCAAAAATATGTCTCCCTGTCCATATTGTCCTTTTCCGGTTTTAAAGAATCTCTGGGAATGTTCTGCGATTTCTTTGTTGCTTAGCTGTCTTAGTTCATTGCGAATATTGAGCAGGCGATTATTCATTGTAGTTTGATTAGTTGACTGGTTAGGGATTCATAATAAAGAACATAAGTGTTCATGACTTTCATTGCATTCCTTTAGTATTACTATGAGCTCGTCCTTTTGCAAGTTTGATAGCTTTTCTCCGCTCATCAGGTAATATTCCAAACCTAACTTATAATATTCGAGTTCTTCGGTCTCGCTCAAATCAGGTCGTACTCTGAATATTAGGTCGAATTTGTCTGGTGGTTTATTTTTGCCGTGACAATCATCCTCTGTTAAATCTACGAAGTTCAGTTGGAAACTCAAAGAACAATGAATTTGTGGTATATAATTTAATCCGTATTTATCTAAAATCTTACTTGTTCCAGTAACAATTTGCTCGTTTAGCTTATAAAATCCTAACGTCTTATGGACATCTAAACCGATTTCCTGTGCTAACATTGCTATTGCTCCGTGTTTAGTTGTACAAATGCCTCTTCTTTCCACGAAAATAATTAGTGGGTCATCGTGATTAGAATTGTATCCATATGGTAAATCTTTTACCCATCGACACGCATGATGAAAATCACCAATTCCTAACTCAATAAACTTTTTACTTACAGAGCCAGAACTATTGATTTCTTTGTTTGGAAGTTGTTTGATTTTATTCATATTCCAATATCTCTAACTACTGATTATTTGGTTTAAAAATAAGAACCGGTAACTGTTTCACTGTCCACATAACATGCGGTCGATTCAGGCCTTCTTTTCTGATAATTATAAACTTAATGATTTGGCCGAAGAAATCGGACACAGACCGGCCTTCCAACAGCAATTTTGTGCTCAGTCGGCTCAAGCGCACCGGTTTTCTGATTTATCAGAAATACTACGACACTATTGCCACCCTGGTTGGCGACCAGGCAGAACTTGCCTGTCGGGTCGATATTGAAGTTCCGCGGCGTTTTGATATCGGCGGTCTCATGCTCGACGAAAGTCAGTGTCCCTTTGGCCGGTTCGATTCGGTAAACCACAATACTGTCATGCCCTCGGTTCGAGCCGTAGAGAAACTTCCCGCTTGGGTGTACGCGCACTTCAGCACATGAATTGGATCCGTCAAATCCGCTCGGGAGCGTTGTGATGGATTGGATATTTGTCAGTGTGCCCGAAGCCGGCTTGTAGGCAAATGCTGTAACTGTGTAATCGAGTTCGTTGATCACGTAAGCATATTTTCCATTTGGGTGGAAAGCAAAGTGCCGCGGACCAGCACCGGATTTGACTCTTGCAAAAGGAGGATTGTTTTTGACGATTGTTCCCTTTTCAGTGTCCAGCTTGTAAATCATAATTTTGTCAATTCCGAGGTCGGCGACAAAGGCAAAGCGATCGTCCGGGCTGAGGTTTATCGAATGTGCATGGGGTTCTTTCTGTCGCCTGGGATTTACGCTGGAGCCGGCGTGCTGGGCAAAGCCGGTTGGCTTGCCGAGTCTGCCGCTGGATTTGATTGGAATCACTGATGCGCTGCCGCTGCCGTAGTTGGCGACGAGCACGTTCTTTCCTTCATGGTCTATGCTGATGTGGCATGGTCCCGCGCCGCCTGAAGGCTGTTGGTTTAGGAGTTTTAGATCTCCAGTGTCCCTGTCGATTTCATATGCGCTGACATTACCAGCTCGGCCTGCCTCACTGACGGCATACAGAAAGTTCCCGTCGGGATGAATCTCGATAAAGGATGGGTTCCTGGTCTCGGCAGCAAGAGCCGGATTGGAGAGTTTTCCCGTTCCGAGGTCAAGCATACTGCGGTATATCCCTTTACTGGAATTATTGCCCCCGGTATAAGTTCCGAAATAGACCGGTAGCGATTTTGCGGAAACTGTTGATAATGCCGCGAGCGAAAACACTGCTGTAATAAAGCTTTTCATTTTCATATGCAAACACCTCCTTAAATCATTGTTTTATTGAATATTGTATCCTTCCCTCTTTTCCTGAATCTGAAAATCAAGAAGCATCCACTATGGTAAATTTATATTGAAAAGTTGTGATTTTCAAGAGAAAATTGGGCCGAATGATAATATTGGATGTTCTGTGACATCCTGTTTCAGAAGATAAATTTATTGACACGTGGGTCATCAGGCATATAATGATAATATCACTTGTTACACGCAGAAAGAGTGCTTATGAACCGGCAAAGAAGAGGATTTACGTTAATCGAACTGCTGGTGGTTATCGCTATTATTGCACTTCTGATGGGGATATTGATGCCGGCATTGCAAAGGGTCAAGAAGCAGGCACAAGGTGTGACTTGCCTGAGCAATCTCAGACAAATTGGCGTAGCGGCCTCGCTCTATGCCCAGGATTATGATTGGTTCATTCCTCGCGGTTCCACCGGTAGTAATCCCATTTGGTTTATGCAGTACCTGCCTTATGTGGGCCAACAGCACAACAAAGGCGATTACAAGAGCGTGAAGATATACCGCTGCAAAGGCTTTCCAACAACCGGTTTTGGTTTAAACAACATTTCCAATTCCAGGCAGACTGTCTGTTACGTGCTCAACGACTGGACTTTTTCAAGCAGAGACGACGATACTGGAACCAGTGTTGGAAAGCCCACAAAACTTTCCGTGTTTAAGAGACCGGCCAAAACGGTATATATGGCCGACAACGAAGATGGTGATTGGCGTCCCATTATTGAGAGTGAAAACAGCCCGGAAATCATACGCTGTGACATATTTATTCGTACGCATCTGCCTGATTCGGAAAGCCACCATATCAACGACGGACGGCGAGTCGCTCGTGCGCGGCACGCGAAAGGCTGCAATGCGTTGTTCCTCGACTGGCACTCCGAGTACGTCGAGGCCGAAGACATGACCATCGATATGTGGCGCGATAAATAATTATTATTTATACAATCTGCTGCCCTGATAGAATCCTCATAAACATTTTTGAACATCTGGAAAATTACGCTGGAAAAAGCATAAGTCCTGCTCGAAGTTTTATGTACCGGTCTTTAGGAAAGTATTGTGTTCATTATCACTACCCTAGGCCCGATTAGGCATAGCGGAATCAGATTTGATTTCTTGGGCGAGCTTTGTCAGGTACTCTAATCGTTGTGTAAGAGCCGCGCTGGATTTAAGAGAAGCTATGTTCAGAATAGTAATCCATCGATATGCCAAGCGAACTTTACTATGGAGTGTCACCGATAAAAAGAGAATACGCCTGGAGGGATTCGGACCCCCAACCTTCGGTTCCGTAGACCGACGCTCTATCCAATTGAGCTACAGGCGCTTCAATGTTTAAGCCATTACAATATAGCAACTTACTACACATACTGTCAATTCCTTTTTAGCCCCCAAATGGGGTGCGCAACAAATGCGCAACAAAATTGCCATTCATTGCCTCAGCACTCGCAGCTCGGGCCTGTTGTAACAAATCTTCTCGGACTGCTAAGTAAAATTGGTGAGTTGTTTCAAACTCAGCGTGACCCGCCAGATACATGACATCATATTCAGACAGGCCATTGGCGAGCCACGAAGTTAGGCATGTGCGACGCAGGTCATGGAACTCGCCCTGGTCAACTTTGGCATGAGCCAAAATTGCATTGAACTGACAACGAAAGTTGTTGACAGGACACTTCCCATGCCTCACCGTCCATTTGCCTTTCTGCCGGTTCTGCTGTATGCGGTCATAGCGTTTGGGTGGCACGAAAACATAGGGGTAGCCTTCGGGTTGCTTTTCCTGATGTTTAGCCAGCAATAAAACAACCTCTTCTGTCAAGGGCAGTGTACGCCGGTCAGCATCCTTGATATGCCACTCCCATGTCTGGTCGGTATTCTTCTTGGGTGATACATCAATTGTTTGCTTGTCAAAATCGATGTTCCACCAGGTGGTGTTGAGCAGTTCTCCACGTCTCATACCAGTACACAAAGCTACAACTATCAACAAATCCCAAGGTACGCAAGGTGACCAGTTGCTATGATTAAACAACTCTTCGACGTTTCTTACCAAACGATCACATTCATCATCGGTATAAACATGAACTTTTCGCTTGGGAACTTTGTGTTTGCGTATATGTTGGAATGGATTCTTTTCTAACTGGCCCCGTTCTACTGCCAGCTGAAAAAGCCGCTTCACACCGGCAATCTTCTTGTTGATAGTGGCCAAACTATTTCCTCTGTCCAAACACGCCTGCACAAAACGTTCGCCATGCTGGTGTTCTACCTTTAAGTAGTCAATATCGTCAATTGCTTCTATGAGATGCCTCATCGCAGTACTTCGCTCCACAAGAGTGCTTTCACGAACTTGGCCTCGGCTTCGTCTCTCACTATCTTTCAGAAAACTGCTGAGCCTCATGGATTGCGGTACTGTAACACCCATACGCAGTTCACGCTCTTTCTGGTCCCGTTGTCGTTTGGCTTTACGCCAGTCGGCATGTCCCAGTGAAATCTGTCGCCTTTTACTATTTTCATCCTTGTAATCGAGTAAATACTTAAATGTTTCGCCGTCACGAGACGGCCTTGTCCTAAGCCTTACAAGCTTTAGCATTTTTACCTCCTTTCTGATGCTGGCTTATGGCCTGGACTGATCCAAGCCAGAGTATAATAGCTAATCCACCGGAGCGCAATATAATTATTTCCCAGTTGTTGTTTTTTTTCTAATCCATTCTTTTATCTCCTCTACGGGATACAAAGGCTTGCCACATATGTGGATTCTCGGAAGGTCATGCATCCTCTTCAAATTTTCTATGGCATTGTGGTAGTTCTTGGAGTTGCTTACATGTGGAATCCGCAGAAAGATAATAAGCTCTTCTTCTGTCAACAACTCCGGGCAGGGCGCAAAATCTCCGTTGCCATTAGCTAAGACGGCAGGAGTAATACCCGGACATCTAACGTTTTGCCCATTTGTTGTTAACATGGTTTTATCCTCATTTCTTTTTTTGAGTTATTGTCCCCACATTCTGCGGGGAATCTCTTTTGGCGATTCGTTTCTACGATTCCAAAATTTTCTAACCACAAACCGAAAAAGAATTACAAAAAGTATGGCTAAGCCTAAGGCAGTATATGGAAGAAGAATGATACCTATGGTAAAGTCAATTTTGTAGGTGTTCTCAGCAGCTTCACAAGTAACATCTGCAACTACAAATAATCTTGACAGACCAATGACCAATAGAAGCGAAATACCAAGTGCCAATATGACGGCTGTCATCCCCTTGAAGATTGAATATTGTTTAAGAATCTTCAGAGTTATCACAAAAAGAATTGTAAAAGTGGCCACACAGCAAAGAAGCAACAGAAGCTGGGGGAAGATATGAATAGACTCTTTCATTTTCAAACCATCCTTTCTTTATTTGCATAAGTTCTATGATTTAGAGATTATTCCAGGCTGGGGCATGGGTGAATTTAGCTTTTTTTGTTCTGATCCAGCTAATCTATACCCATACACTCCAGCCATTGTTTTGCTGTCAGTTGTCAGAGCAAATTTGCGGTACCTGTGACCAGGAGCCTGGCGAGTTCCAGTACAACCAGCCCGATCAGTAGTTTGCCT
>CBDURK010000071.1:0-10450 GCA_965369645.1 uncultured bacterium
ATGAAAAACATACTTATACAAACTGCCAGGCGGACCGGTCTTGTTGACGCGGATCAATTGGCCAAATTTCTCGAAGAGAACAGCGGTCCGGCCCGCCTTGATGAGGCCCTGCTGAACTGTCCGTACTTTACGGAAGATGTTATTTTGAAGCTGTTTGCGGAATCTTTAGGCTGGGAATATATCCCGGAAATATCGGCCAAATCTGTTCCTCCGGAATTTGTGGAATCAGTTCCGGCAACGTATGCTCAGCACCATTTTCTTATAGGTATAAAACCTCAGGTCGATAACGGTGAGCTGACGGTCGTTTTGTCCAAGCCGCTGGACACAAATGCTCTGGATAACGTTTCGAAGATGACGGGCCTGCCGGTTAAGGCGGCGGTATCGACTCGTGCGGCCATTACTTCGGTCATAGATATAGCCTACGAGCAGAGGTCGACGGTCATCGAAGAGGTGGCCGAAGAGCTTGATTCGCAGAATCTCGACCAACTCTTGGATGAGGTTGCAGGTTCGGACGACTTGCTGGATGTGGTGAACCGGCCGCCTGTTATCAGGCTGGTTAACGACATTCTCTTTCGTGCTTTGCAGTTGAGAGCCAGTGACATTCACGTTCATCCTTATGAGGCAAAGATTCAGGTCCGCTATCGTATTGACGGTATTTTGTATGACTCTCTGAGCTTGAATAAAAATGTTCTGCCTTTGATTATTTCCCGTATCAAGGTCATGGCGGGAATGGACATTGCGGAGCGCCGTCTTCCACAGGACGGCAGGTGCAGTGTTCGTCTCGGCCAGCGTGAGGTCGATTTGCGTATCAGCACCGTACCGACCAGCTACGGTGAGCGCAGTGTCATGCGACTGCTCGACAAGAGCACGGCCCTGTACGGATTGGACGAGCTGGGTCTTGGGGGGAGTGACCTTAAGAAATTTGATTCTTTGCTCAGCCGCTCTCACGGTGTGATTTTCGTGACCGGTCCGACCGGAAGCGGAAAAAGCACAACCCTCTACGCATGTCTTAACAGAATTAACTCGGCGGAGAAAAATGTTATAACCATAGAAGACCCGATAGAGTATCAGCTTGCAGGCATCAGTCAGATTCAGGTTGCCAATAAGAAAGGGATGACTTTTGCAACCTCACTGCGTCACGTGCTTCGTCAGGACCCGGATGTTATAATGGTTGGCGAGGTTCGTGACATTGAGACGGCCCGTATGGCGATACAATCTTCCCTTACCGGCCATTTGGTCTTCAGCACACTGCACACGAATGACTCGGCGGGCGCGGTGAGCCGGCTTTTGGATTTGGGGGTCGAGCCGTATCTTGTAAGTTCATCGCTGATTGCCATAATAGCTCAGCGATTAGTGCGAAAGGTCTGTCAGAACTGCAAAAAGGTTGCGGAGCCTTCACAGCATGAATTGAGAGAGATTGGGCTCGGGGCCGATGCGGTCGCAAACGGTACGGAATTTTTTGTTGGTGAAGGCTGTGAAAAATGTTTTCAGACCGGTTATCGCGGCCGGACCGGTATCTATGAAATGATGTTAATTAACGAAGAGGTGCGTAACCTGATATACAAGCGGGAAAGTGCCGGAACGATAAAGAAGTTTGCCCTTGACTCTGGTTTGCAGACCCTGCGAATGGACGGAGCGAGGAAAGTTCTGGCCGGATTTACGACTATCTCCGAAGTTTTGAGAGTAACACAAGCTGACGTAATATAACATTTATCGATATTCGGTAGTAAGTTAAAATGCCCAGATACCATTATACAGCGATAGCAACAAGCGGTAAGAAAGTCAAAGGCTCGATAACCTCCGAAAGCCCTTATGCCGCACGAAAGCAGCTCAGGGTGCGGAGTATTCACCCTTCTTCAATTACTCAGGTCAGCTCCAAGTCTGAAAGTAAGGCCGCATTGTTTTCGATTTTCGCCAAGAGCAGCAAGTCGCAGATAATCGAATTTACCCAGCAAATGGCCACGCTGCTTAATTCAGGGATTAAGCTGACCGAGGCGCTTTCGGTGATGACATTACAGGTGTCGGATGTGCGGCTTAAGAACGCAATTGTCGATATTCGCGATCGTGTTGTTACCGGTGAGTCATTTACAGATGCCCTGAATGATTACAGCGATTTTTTTGATGTCATATATGTAAGTATGGTTCGTGTAGGTGAGGTTACCGGCTCATTAGGGCTGAGCCTTGCGACTATTTCGGGCTTTATGGAAAAACGCCAGCGGGTCGAGTCGAAAGTAATGACGGCAATGGTATATCCGATAGTTTTGATTGTGTTTTGCTTCGCTGCGATTATAGTTCTGACGACCACGGTCATACCTAAGATAGGTGAACAGATTGCCAGGTCCGGTCAGGAATTGCCCGGAATTACCAAGCTGTTGATGGGAGTCGGTTATGTATTGACCAGTTGGTGGCTGTTGGTTGTTATAACGGTGATTGTCGGTATGGTTTGGGGCCTTAGGCAGTTTTTGAAAACCAACCGGGGCGCCTTTATGCGTGACAAGTTTCTTTTGTCTTTGCCGTTGTTCGGTCCTCTCATAAAACAGCGTGTTGTTGCGCGTTTCGCTTCAACACTCTCGACGCTTCTCGGCTCGGGACTTGCAATGGCCGAGTCTCTTCGGGTTGTGGCTGAGGTTACGGGCAACAGCCTTATGAAAAAAGCCATTCAGCAGGCCCGCGAACGGATTCTCGCCGGTGCCGATATTGCGACGCCGCTTCGTGACAGCGGAGTTATCGATCCTGCAATTGCTCATATGGTTGCTGTGGGCGAAAAAAGCGGCGAGCTGGAAATAATGCTTAAAAATATCAGTGACAATCTCGAGGCATCTACCGATGTAGTTATTGAAAGGCTGGGTGCTGCGGTTGAACCGGTTATTATAATTATTATGGCTGCAATAGTAGGCTTAATCGCTTATGCTACGATTTTGCCGATTTTAGAAGTTTCAGCAGGTAAATTGTAACGAAATCTTTCGGAGATAAAAAATGACAAGGAAAGAAAGAAAAAGACGCGTCAGATACGGTTTTACGATGGTTGAGCTTATGGCGATGCTGATTATCATCGGCCTTCTTGCCACTTTAGTAGTTACGAAAGTGGCAAGTAAGATAGACCAGGCCCGTATAACAACCACCAAAGCCAACCTGAAGGCTCTTCATGCTGCTGTTAATCAATTCAAGATGGACACGAACCGCTTCCCAGCCGAAGATGAGGGGCTTATAGTTCTTATTGAGCAGCCCAGTGACGTTGAAGTCTGGGAGCCGGGCGGTTATCTGGAAACTACGAGTATTAACCTGGATGGCTGGAACCATGATTTTATCTACGAGCTTTATCCGGAGAGCGGCAAGCAGTTTCAAATCAGGAGTATGGGTCCCGATGGTGAAGAGGGCACTGAGGATGACTTGCTCAGCACAGATGCATACTAAAATAGCGGATAGAAAAAAGAAACTATACGCCAAGCGCTGTACGCTGAACACTGATTCTGGTTACACATTGATCGAATTGATGGTGGTGATTGTGGTGATTGCATTGATGGCGTTTATGGTGCAAATACACCTTTTCGGAATGCTCAGGAAGGCTACGTTCAGAGCACAGGTTCAGGAGCTTGTATCGACAATGCAGATGGCTGCCAGTGCCGCCGGCGAGAGCGACAGAAGATATGAAGTTATTATCGATATACCGGCGCAGGGATATATGCTTCGTGAGATTACGAATCCTGATCTCTCTCAGGTGTTCGAAGAGGATATTATTGTTGAGAATATATTCAGTGAGAATTGCCGAGTGGCTTATGTTATGTTCGACGACGGCGATACCACCAGCGAGGACAGAGCGAAGTTCCGGGTGGGTCATTCGGGCTGGGAATACGGCGGGAAAATCGTGCTGCTCGATGAAAAAGAGCAGCCGTATTCGATTGTTGTCAATCGGTTAAATAGAATGATTACATTAGAGCAGGGTGATGTCGGGCTTTTGACGCCTAAAACCAAAGATGAAGTACTTTTCTAAAAAAATATTGAGCAAACCGGCTTTTACCCTGGTAGAGGTCATGGCGGCCTTGTCTATACTTGCGCTTATCAGCTCAAGTGTTTTGGTTGTGATAAACCGATGTGTTACCTCGGGTGCGGATTCGGCCCTGCGTATGCAGGCCTTTGAAGTTGCGCGCGAGAATATGGAGAGACTGCTTTCTTTACCGTCTGTCCAGGAGAACGTTGAGTACGGAGACAGTGAAATATATCCGGAAATTACCTGGGAGACTGTCGTGGAGACTTTTTATGAGCCGATAACGTCGCGGATGTGGCTCAGGGGAGTTTGCTCGGCTGAATATATCGACTCTGAAGGGCAGATGCAAACGGTTGAGCTGACACATTGGCTGAGCGATTTAACAAAAGATCAACTGCTTGACGTTATGTCGCGCGAGGATGAGGAAGGTCAATTGGCGGACCAGCTAATCGCGACTATAGAAGAGGCTGCTGAGTATGCCGGTGTGGATGTTCAGACCATCGAAGGCTGGCTTGAGAATGGTCTGCTCAAGACCGGGAACGACTCATTTGTCAGGATGAATCTTGATATTTACCAGATCAACAACGGCCAGCCCAGCGCCGAAGACAAAAAACTGCAGGTGCAATCCGAAGCAGAGCTTACCAGGCTGATGGAAGAGCAGGGCAGGCTTGGCGGCGGGCAGGATGATATAGACCCAAAGACGGGCCTCACTTATGAGGAACTCAAAGAAATGGATATCTCTGAGGTTTGGGAATTGATGAAAAATCGACGATAGGAGTATTGATTGCGATGAGGTCGGTAGGGACCGAATATAATTTGAAAAAGGTTTTTGGCACATCGAATGCGAGGACGGGTTTTTCGTTGGCGGAAATCATTACGTCCCTGACCATAGGGTCGATGGTTTTGGTCGCAGTGCTTGTTGTTTATAACCGGGCCGAGCGTTCGGCTGCCGCGGTTACTCGCAAGCTTGACAACTCGCGGCTGTTATCTGAGGTTATGCAGCGTATCGCCGAGGACCTCGACGGAATAATCGCAACCGGTGCGGACACTAAAATCAATATAGAAAATAAATTCAAAAACGGTTTTCCCACCGCCAAACTTACAATTACAAGAACTATTTTTGACAGTAAGAATCAGGAACAGATATTTGAAAACATAGTCTGGCAGGCCAACTATGACTTCGAGAGTAATGTAGATGGCCTGGTTTTGTACCGAAGCCACAGCGGCATAGCTATGGAAGATAAAGTGCTCGACAAGAACAAAGATGATTGGGAAAGAGGGCTTTTTGTGCCGATTTGCGCCGGGATTACCTTTTTCAGGATAAAGGTCCCCATGGGTGAAACATATCTGGATAAATGGACGTCCACCTCTCTGCCTCCGGGTATTGAAGTTACTATTTCTGCCGGTGAGCCTTTCAAGACGGTCGGCGGTACACTGGACGTGCCGGAAGAGGAAAAAATCATTCGAACCATAGCAGTTGACAGAACCAGAAAAATCAAATTCACCGTTGAGAAAGGTGGATTAGCTGAAGGTGAAGAAAAAGAGCAGGCAAAAGAGCCTTTGCCCGACGGTAAGAAACCGCAACCGAATAGTCCGAAAAAAACCAAACAAGTCAGACGATGAGTAAAAGTTCGAAAAAACATAATAATTTCAAGGGCCGCCCGGGTTTTGTGCTGCTGATAACGCTGGGGCTGTTGGTCGTGCTTGCGATGCTTGGTTATACTTTAAGTACTCGCGTTGCGGCCCAGCGTCACCGCGATAAGTATATTATAGATTACAGCAGCGCTCGGTACGGTTGTGACTCAGCGGTAAAGTATGCTCTTGCCACATTGGAGGAGATTGACCCGCAACTGATAAGCAGACCGAATGAGCCGGATTTTTCCAACTTGTTTTATCTTACACCGGCAGAGTATCAGGAGCTTTTAGAGCTGTGGGGTCTTGACTCTGAGCTGGCAATGTTTGATGGCGAGAGGCGCTCAAGGAACACCACTGGTATCAACGAATTTGATGAGTTTGGGGATATTGATAATTTTAACAACATCGATTTCGATGAAATGGGGATGGATGATTTTGACAGCTATGGTACTGCGGAGATTCCGGGGCCTTATGGACCGGCCTGGCCTTTTATAACTGAGCCGGTCGAGATCGAGATTGGTTCGGCCAAAGTCCGGATTGAAATTGAAGATGAAAACGCAAAATACCCGCTCGGATGGGCTATGCTGGAGGATGCGGACGTAAAACGCGAGGCCGAAGCGGGTTTTGAAACTTTTTGTGAAATGACGGGGCTTACTGCCGAACAGATTGATTTACTAAAACTTGAGCTGCAGGAAATAGGTAAAATAAGACCTTTCGCACTCGACTTTAAGCCGATAACGAGGACGGTCAAGACGGCGGTAACAAGGAGAACTACCAGCGGCAGAAGTGGTACCAGTAGAAAACCCCCGATGCGGGTAACCAGGAAGACTATAAAAGTTCCTGACCAGATTTCAGAACAAACCACGCACTTTGCCAAGCTTTTTCACAGCTCACTTATTGATACCCAGGCCCTTGCCGGGCCAATTATCACCGGTCCGGGCAGGAGGAATGAGTCGGCATTGAAATATATGGGACTGTGGGGCACGATGAAGGTTAATATAAATACCGCCCCCCGGCATGTTTTGGAGGCGGCCTTTATTTTCGGCGGTGACCAGGTCGAAATCGCCGAAGAAATCATTCAGCGAAGACGCATAGAGCCTTTCAGTGATTTTCAGGCTTTGAAAACAGACCTGTTCAGATATTCCAATTCTATAGAAAAATGCGAAAAATATATCACAACTGTCAGCAGGTTTTTCACGATAAAAGTAACTGCGGTAAGCGGTGTCGCAAAGGCATCGAGCGTTATCGCGATAACTAAAGAAGGTGAAAAAGTAAAACGAATCGCCGTAATTAACGGCTGAATATTAACAACTATTTAGGAGTTTGCCGGTAGTGGAATCTCAGAACTACTTGGGTATTTACTTAAGCAGAGACACGGCAACAGTGGTTTGTCTCAATCTATTAGGCAGAATTGGAAAGGTTTTGGGCAGTTTTAGCGTTTCTGTCGAAGAGAATGAGCAGGCGAACATGCAGAGCCTGGCGGGTCTTATTGCTCAGGGTTGCGCCCGGAGGAAATGGTCATATTCCGAGGTTTCAGTCGCTCTTGATTGTGCGATTTTTATGCAGCATAATGTGCACAGTGAGTTTGGCGACCGGAAACAAATCGCGGCGACTATCAGGTTTGATACTGAAGAGGCCCTTGCAACGGACATAACCAATATTGCGCTGGCCTTCGAGATAACATCCGCCGGACAAGAGGGCTCTGAGCTTACGGTTTTCACCGCACAGCTAAAAATAATATCAGAGTTGCTTGAATCTTTACAGGCACATAATCTTGACCCGGTGAATATAGAGCCGGATGTTAGTTGTTTATCGAGATTTCTTTGCCGCAAGGGCCCCTCGGCTGAATCTCAGCAGCCCGGGACATTATTCGGAATACTTTCGCGCCGGAACGGTTATTTGATTATGCCGCCTGGCTCTGCGGGCCCCGAGTCTCAGAAGGCCTCTACGGTTAGAACATTTCTGGTCGGGCCTGCACAGAACAGAGGCGAGCTTCTCTCAAGAGAAGTGCTTGTAACTACTGCTCTGGTTAAAAGCGGCGAGCCGATCAATTATCTTAAAGTCTTCGATTCCGCCGGGATGGTAAACCATCGGCAGCTTGGCGAAAAGCTGGGTATTGAATCCGATGGAATTGGCTGGCTCGAAGAGGCCGGGGCCGAAAAGCAGATTACAGACGATAGCTTAGAATCGGTTGAGTATGCAATTGCGTACGGTGCGGCTCTGGCTCATTCGGAAAAAGGACACCGTGTAAATTTCCGTGACGATTTCAGTCCGTTTCAGGGCAAAAAGCTTAAAATGCAACAGGCGCTTAAGTTTGCGGTGATATCTGTTACTGTCCTTTTGATAACTGTCGGCCTGTTTTTTCAGGGAAAGTTATTAAGTAAAAACAAAGATAGTCGCAAGCTCAATACCAAGTTCGCAGAAAACTACTCATCTGTTATGTTAGGCCAGAAGCTTACGGCTAAAGCAGAACCCGTCGAAGCCGTCAGAAAGCTCAGAAGCGAATTAGGGCGCATAAGAAATGCAAGGAGTGGCCTGATAACCATTAAGGGTGAAAAATCTATTTCATCGAAACTGACATTAGTTCTGACGGCGTTTAATAAATGTGCGGCACAGACAAAGCTGAATATAAAGTCTATCACCATCACAGCACGGGACATTATCGTAACGGGCGATACTTCCAGCCGGCAGAACACCTTAAAATTCTTCGATACACTAAGGAGCAACGGCCTGGATGTTTTGAGAACTAATTTTGATATTAAAGGCGGACGTGACTACTTTAATATAACACTGGCGCCGAAGTAATCGCTGAGGAAAACTTTATATGAAAGATATATATAAGAATCCGATTTTATATTACATACTCACCCCTGTCATAGTATGCCTGTGGCCGTTATTAGTCTGGGCCGTATATTTGCCGGCCGCGGAAAAAAGTAAAGAAGACCAGAAGGCGCAGTATAAAAAGGCTGAAGCGATAATGATGGAGATCCTAACCCTTGACCCAGACCGACGCGATTATGCCGATTCCAATAATGTCGATATCGAATTTAATTTTGATAAAGCGGTAGCAATGGTTGCCGGCACGAGCAAAATACCACCGAGCAAGTGGCATCTCAATGCAGGATCGCTCCAAACCTCCAGTGGCCAGAAGAGCCAGAATGCCACTGTAAGCCTAAAGCAGATTGACATAGTCAAATTTTCCGAATTCCTCTCGACGATCCA
Source organism: uncultured bacterium (assembly GCA_965369645.1). Lineage (GTDB taxonomy): Bacteria > Planctomycetota > Phycisphaerae > Sedimentisphaerales > Anaerobacaceae > NIOZ-UU13. The sequence goes on from CBDURK010000071.1 coordinate 8,843, forward strand.
GCTTCGCTGGGCGAACTTACAGTGCAATCGGGCCAAACTGAGTCAAAAACAAGGCCTGCCCGATATGTGGGACGTGGATATAGAATTCAAATATTATTATTGATAATAATAGCCCCCCGAAAGTCAATTAGAGAAGGGGCCTATACCTAATCAATCAGTATAGGCCCCGAATTGACACGAATCTGTTATCAAAACGAACATAATCAACTGTTGCGGATTACGGAGCATACAGACGAATATCATCGAAGTACATCATGCCTGCACCACCGGCTACAGGATTACTTCTGTTACCGAAGCCAAGAGTAATCGTATTGACATTAGCAAGGTTTACACCGAAGGCCTGTAGGTCGATAGTCCACTCGGTCCACACAGTTACCTGTGCTGCGTCAGGATTATCATTGGTAACCACAGCGGTGCCATTGAGAACAACATACATCGGTTCGGCGGCGTTGGCCGCATCGCCCATGTACCAAATTGCCAGCGTGTCAACGCCGTTCTCAGTCCAGTCGCGCTGGCCAGTCAATGTCAAAGTCGCCTCAGATTTCCCGACGGCGTTGTCGTAAGCAAGCGGCATCGATTGCGAGCCTCCGTGAACTATAGTCTGCTCGGCAAAAGGAACAGTGGCATAACCAACGACAGAACCGTTTGTTGCCGGGCTATCGAAACCGTCCAGCCAGACATTAAATATTCTGTTGCTCGCCGGGTCAGCCGGGTCAAGGTCATTATAACTCTCCATATCATCCACGATAAGGAAATTGGCTGTCGTAAAGCTCCACAAGTTACCTGTCCATGGGCTGCCCGGTTCCGCGTTATTGACCTCATCGATCCTCCAGTAGTAAGTAGTAAACCACTCAAGTTGACCGGGATCATAGCTTTCAGAGCCAAGGTCTCTGGTGCCTTTGTTCTCAGGTGAGCTGGTATCGGCGTTTTTCACAGCATCTGCATCTGTGCCGAAGTATAACTGATGGGAAGCGGCATAAACTCCCGGCGACCAGGTAAGAACCGCTGTTTGACTAATATCCGAAGCGCCATCAGCAGGGGTAGAAGCATAAGCTTTCTCAGCCAGATATGGCGTTGCACCAACGTAATCGGCACTGATCACCTTCATGTTACCGATGCCGGGACCTTGCCAGGAAACCATGATACTGTCTCCGATTGTATTTTCCTTCATCAGAGCCTCGATGTAATATCTATTGCCGGCCTCAAGTGCTTGCGGTTGTGACTCCGGCTCACCTGCGGTGCTGGCAATCATCACTGCATTGGCTGGGTCGTCATCTGTGCTCAATCGTATTTCGCCCTCATCTGCGGCTTCAATCAGGAAGGTGTAGTTGCCTGATTCAGGGACGAACAGCCACCCGCGAAGCCGGCTGCCATATTGTTCGGCCCAGTTTGTAGGACCCTGGAGGTAAGATACGAATTCCGAACCGTCAGGACTGTCGGGATATCGATCATTACCCGTCAGATTGGACACAGCGGAGCCACTAATGTCAAACCACCACTCACGGATAACCTTGCCCGGGCCGGGCTCAACTGTCTTAAAGCTCCAAACATCACCCTCTCGTTCTCCTCCGAGCATCTCGACCTCGTTGACACGGAAGTAATAAATGG
>CBDURK010000072.1:0-10450 GCA_965369645.1 uncultured bacterium
TGATTACGATCTGTGGCTTGGCCCGGCACCATACGCAGCATATACCAAAGACCGCGTTCACTGGAACTTTCGCTGGATAGATGATTATTCGGGGGGGATGCTAACCGACTGGGGGGCGCATCTTCTCGACGGTGCTCAGTGGGGAAACGACAGCGAATATACCGGGCCGGTGGAGGTCGATGGAAAAGGTGAATTCTGGCGGGACGGGCTTTATAACACCGCGAAAGATTTTAGAATCGAATATAAATATGCCAGCGGCGTCAGGATGATAGTGACTTCGGGAACTCCGAGCCTGCGGTTCGAAGGCTCGGAGGGATGGATAGGTAATCGCGGCTGGAGGGCCAAATTGCAGGCTGAGCCTAAATCTATTCTGGATTCGGTGATTGGACCGAATGAGATACATCTTTATACGTGTAAGGCCGGCGAGCAGCGGAACTTCCTTGATTGTGTGAAATCCCGTAAAGACTGTTATTTTCCGCCTGAGATAGGCCATCGCTGCTTTACAATCGCACACATCGGCAATATCTCAATGCAATTGGGACGAAAACTAAAATGGGACCCTGACAAAGAACGCTTTATCAACGATGAACAGGCTAACCGGATGTTGTCGCGAACAATGCGAAGCCCCTGGCGACTGTAGAATGATAAATAATGAATGATTAGTGATTAATGTTACCATCGCAAGGATAAAAATATTATTGGAAAGTGAAATTATGAAGATTCACAATAAAAAGATTCTGGTGATTTTGCTGCTTTTGTTTGCAGTGGATACAGTTGCGAAAGAGAGCGGCACGAGTGTTGTTCTAACGAGCGGTGATTTTTCACAATGGCGTGACGATACGGGACAATGGCAGATTGTTGGCGATGTGTTTACAAAACCGGACAATGACAAGCTTCTGAGCAGCAAGCCGGGTACAGGAGTAATTGTGAACGGACCAACAGGCAAGACTTCAAATCTTTTCAGTAGAAATGAATTTGGTGATGTCAAAGCACATATTGAGTTTATGGTCTCTAAGGACTCCAATTCCGGTGTGTATTTTATGGGCAGATATGAAATACAAGTCTTCGATAGCTGGCAGAAGAAACCGCAGTATCCGGGAATTGAGTGCGGGGGTATTTACGAGAGGTGGGATAATAATAGAGAACCTAAAGGTTATGAAGGTCATTCTCCGCGGGTAAATGTATCTCGGGAGCCCGGTCAGTGGCAGACATTTGATATTATATTTCGCGCGCCGCGTTTTAACAGGAGAGGACAAAAAGTTGCTAATGCCAGATTCGAGAAGGTTGTTCATAATGGGACTGTTGTTCATGCGGATGTTGAGGTAAGTGGACCGACGCGAGCGGGAGCGTATAACGACGAAAAGCCGACCGGGCCTTTAATGCTTCAGGGCGACCACGGGCCTGTAGCGTATCGTAATATCCGGATAGAACCGGCCGGGCCGAATCCTTTCTTTGCGATGGATACTGCGACAAAGGACGATAAACACAAAACCGCAAAAGAGCAGGTCGAAATGGTCAGGGAGTTAGGGTATGCGGGAATCGGAGGCAGGGCAGACAAAGAATTGGGGGAAATGCTCGAAGAGCTTGACAAAAACGATTTGAGGATGTTTGCGGTCTATCTCGGTGCTAATATCGATGCCGACCAGACGAAGTACGGCCCGGAATTGAAAGAGGCAATCGAACTGTTAAAAGGGCGAAACTCACTGTTGTGGCTTTTCGTGCAGAGCAAGAAGCTCAAACCGTCCACAGTTGATGGTGATGCGCGTGCTGTGGCAGTCATACAGGAAATATCCGATATGGCGGCTGAGGCCGGATTGCGCGTCGCACTGTACCCACATGCGGGCTTCTGGCTTGAAAAGGTAGAGGACGCGATACGAGTGGCAAAAAAAGTTGACCGCAGGAACGTGGGAGTAACATTCAACCTGTGTCACTGGCTGAGGACGGAGGATGAAAAGAATATGAGATCGCTGATAATCTCGGCGATGCCGCATTTGTTTGTGGTCAGTATCAATGGCGCCGACAGCGGAGGAACGGACTGGAAACAACTGATTCAGACGCTGGACCGCGGCACATTTAACATTGGTCGATTCCTGAGAACGCTAAAGAGAGCCGGCTACACAGGACCAATAGGATTTCAGGGTTACGGTATTGGCGGTGATGCCCATGACAACCTCAAGCGTACGATGGAAGCATGGCGAAAATTAAATAATCCAAAAAGATAATTCAGAGAGAAAAGGGAATAAAAATGAAGATTATAAAATGGTGTTCTTTTGTAATTATTATTTCCGGATTACTTGCCGGCTCGAGCTGGGCCGGCGATTGGCCGCATTACCTGGGCCCCAATTACGACCTCAAACCTCTCGCGAATGATTTTACCGCAGAATCCGTTACCGTAGTATGGAATGCAAAGGTCAAGACTGGCATGGGTTCGCTTACCATTGCCGACGGTTTTGTCTATACGATGGGTAATGATGGAACAAAAAAAGACGAAGATAAAACTAAAGCGAGAGACTTCGTTTACTGCCTTGATGCAAAGAACGGCGATGAAAAATGGACCTTCGATTATTCCTGCCTTCTCGAACCACGCCTGCATCCGGGCGGACCCAGTTCAACGCCGACTATTCATGAGGGTAAGGTATATACGCTTAGCAAGCTTGGGCATATCTTCTGTCTCGATGCCAGGACGGGAAAGAAGCTCTGGGAGGCATCGGCGGTGCATTATAAGCCGAATGCTCCATGGTGGGGTTTCGCGGCTTCACCCACCATTGTCGGTGACGTCGTCATTTATAACGTCGGTGACAGAGGACTGGCCTTGAATAAGGACACGGGTGAAATTGTCTGGAAGAGCGAGAATAACGTTGTCGGATACGCCACACCTAAACCGCTGCCATCGGGTATTTTCAATCGCCCTGCCGTGGCTTTATTCACGAACAAGGATTTCCTTGTACTCGATCCGGCTACAGGTCAATCCCTGGCGACTTACACGAAGACATGGAAGGAAAAGTCGAACTGCAACGGAACAACTCCTTACATTCACAAAGGCCATATCTACCTCAACCACAGCGCGCATGGCATGGCCCGCCTATCGCTTGACGGCAATACATTCACGCAGGATTGGTTGTCGGAAGACGCCAAGTATCCAAACGAGTGGTTTGTCTTCAATACCCATGTGATATACGGAGACAACATTTATTTCCTGACTAAAGACAGGAAGCCCGGCGGGACGGGGCTGAGCTGCGTTGATGCCGAAACGGGTAATCGTAAATGGTTCAATGATAAATACGATTTCGGGAACTTGCTCAGGGTTGGCAATAAGATGATTATGCTCAGTGAGAAAGGTGATCTTATCTGGGGTGAGCTGGGCGAAACGGCTTTCGAGGAAACGCACAGACAGAAGATTCTTGAGGGCCTTTGCTGGTCTAAGCCTATTCTGCTCGGGAATCTGCTCTTCGCACGCAGTGCGGAGGGGGACGTCGTCTGCCTTAAACTCGAATAGATGTTTTATTATCAGGCTGGTGGATGCAATCAATGCCTGAGAGTTCTTGGTAGCTATCGGTCAGGGGGGATAGGGATACGTGGCCCAAACGAATATCGTTTGGACTACTGAGGCTGTTATACCGTACATTTGCAACCTCATTACCAATAGGGAACTGGTATTTGTGTTAAGAAAAAGTACGTTAAGATTTCCTAACGTACCAGGGCCTGGATTTCCTCTGCGTTCAATGCAAATGGGTAAATGCGAATATCATCAATGAGGCCGGAGAAGAAACTACCTATGTCCAGATCCTTTCCGGCACCAAAGTAAAGACCTCCTTTTGAAGCCACAGGGTCCACCATGTCGGTATCCCCGGCAACCTCAACTCCATCGGCATACAAATGCCGCTGCAACCCATCAAGATCGTACACGAGGCCAACGTGGTGCCACTGTCCATCCGTGACGATGAATTCCGATTCCAGTGGACCGTGCGGAAGCTCCATCAACGTAGTGATGAGTTTGCCGTTTGACGAGTCTGTGCCAAGCCATGTGCTTCCCGGTATAGTGATGCGGCCGGCAGTAGTATCCTTTTGAGATACAATCACCTGTCCCGGCGCACCTCCTTTTATCCAGGCAAAAACACTAAACGGGCCATTCACAGGATTCAACGCAAAGTCGGTATTTACATAGTCATTGATTCCATCGAATTGCAATGCCCCATCTATCTTACCTTCGGCCGGTTGCCAGATTGGTTCACCATTTAGAGTGCCGTCTTTTTCTCCAACACTACCGTGGGCAATGTCTCCTTCTGAGGCGTCAAGTTTCCAGTGCGCGACCATGCGATAGTCCTCGAACAAGTGCTCAGAAAGGAGAATCAGGTCCTGAACATCTACTATACCGTCTCCGAAAGGTTCCGGGGCAATATCATACAACGACTCGTCTGTGTGCCAGTGTTTGACCAACTCGCCTATGTCTGCACCATCGATAATTCCATCACGGTTCAGATCAAAAGGGCTGACGACTTCGACGTAGAAATGTTCTTCCTGATACACCATACCTAAACCGCTTCTCGTTCCCGGTACGGCAAAGACGAGTTCGTAAAGATCGACCGGTGTATCGATCTCGATAAGTAGATCGAAAGTATAAGTGAGCGGTGTGTCGGATCCCGATAAACCAGCATTATTGCCGTTGTCCTTAGTAAAGTAAGGCGGATTGCTCACTTCCTGACGAGTCCAGATATTGCCGGTGTCGTTGGCCGGGCTCCAGATGAGCAGGTTACTTGAGTCGCTTCGACGGGCGGGCTTTTCAAAGTTTTTTATTTGTACGGCAAACCTATCTCTGCCATCGAGAACTCTGACCGAAAGTGTAACGACTTGGCCGGGGGCCACCTTGTAAGTTTTGAGGGGACCGCGAACGCTGCCGTCGAGTTGAGTCCCCAGATTCGTAAGTGAATCCTCCCCTGTTGCTTCCATTCTCCCTGTCACCTCTCTTGTGTGGCAGGCATTGCAGTTGTTGTTACGGGTGGTTGCATAACTCGGCCTGCCTTGAACTGTGCCGGCCAGGACGATGCAGATAACATTTACAATTAAGATGACCGATGTTGTTCGTACTTTCATAACTCTTCTCCTAACTTTAATCTACCTACGACCGAAATTCGAAGAGGTTTACTCTACGGACAGTAAAGACGCCTGACGTTCTTATTAAGCATCTATGATAACCGACTCTAATTTTATGTAAATCAGGGGAAAACCTGTTCCTGTCATAGTGTGAACTACTATTATATGTATGGGGGAATCTCCTATGGCTCTTATTATCTACCAATTCAATAAATAAAATAGTGCATTTGGCATTATGTTTGGTAATATACGATAGTAAAAGTGTGTGTAATCAGGATTATTTTTTAAGAAGAGAACAATATATTACAGATGGAAACACTTAAGCTATTATGTGATTATTTTCCGACGGCGGTTTTTACCGGCAAGTGCCTTGTTTTCATCAGCGAGGACTGGCGGGTAGAGCTTACCGAGCATAAAGACAGCGACTTCAGTAAATCGGATACTGATCCTCCAGTTATACGTGTCAGAATCTACAAGAGGGCGCTGGACGGTGAGCTTATCGGGGGCCATTACGAAGATTTCCAACTTGCCTCGCTGAATGAGCTTGCCGAACAGGTTGAAAAGTATGTGCAACAGGCAATTGGCGCAAACCTTCGGGAAAACATCGAGTGATTCGGAAATTAACTCCGTGTAAAACTCAGGTCTGATTATTGAAATGGCTAATCCTGCGATTCAAGAAGTTGATGGTGGCGTAGTCTTTAAAACCAAGATTGTGCCCGGCAGCAGCGGGCCGACTCGGTTTTGCGGGCCGCTTGATGGAATGGTAAAGGTCAAGGTTTCCGCGGCACCGGAAAAAGGAAAGGCCAATAAATGCCTTTTAAAGTTCTTAGCCAAACAGCTTGACGTAAAAAAGAATGCAGTCAGTATCATCTCCGGTCAAACAAGCCCGGTCAAACACGTGCAGGTTTTGAACATTTCGGTCGATACGCTGATGGAAAAATTGGGTTTGAATAAACAGGACTCTTGTTAAAGCTAAGCCTTAAAATGACGGATGAATCAACTCTACTTTCACCCAGTGACAGTGAAGACCCAACAACGCTAAGATACATGCTGAAGCTGTCTGCGCCAATGGTGATAGCGACTATATCGTTTACCATTATGCAGTTCGTTGACAGATTTATGGTTTCGCGTCTTGGCACAGATGCTCTGGCGGCGATTTTGCCGGCCGGTTTTGTAAGCTTTCTTCCGGGTGGTTTTGCCATAGGCGCGATAACAAGCCTTAATACGTTCGTAAGCCAAAGCCTTGGCAGAGGCGACAAAAAAGACTGCTCGAATTATTTCTGGCAGGCCGTATATATGGGACTTGTTTTTTTTGCGGCTGTTGTGGCGATTATGTGGCCGACGGCGCCGTGGATATTCAAAATGATGGGACATCCGCCGGCGGTGGTCGAGATGGAAGTGATATATTTTCGTATTATGCTTTATGCTCAAATTATGGCCGTGATTAACTGGGCAAGCGGGCAGTTCTTTATGGGTATTCATCGGCCTATTATTACGATGTTTGCATCGTTATGCGGGCAGGTGGTGAATGTGGCGGCCAACTACGTTTTGATTTTCGGCAAGTTCGGTTTTCCCAGGATGGGTATCGCGGGTGCGGGCTGGGGTACATTTATCGGCATAGGTACCGCGGCTGTTATAAATATTGCCTTATTTTTAGGCGGCAATATAAACGCAACCTATAAGTCCCGAAGAACTTTATATATAGATTTTGGGAAAATGTACGATTTGCTGAAGGTTGGGCTTCCGGCCGGCTTCGGGCTGATGGTTAATGTCGCATTCTGGGGTGTGATATTGTTCGCACTGGTTGGAAAATTCGGTACCGAAGCACTGGCCGCTACAAGCGCGGTACTTTCATATACTTCTCTTTCGATTATGCCGGTTGTCGGGATGGGTACGGCACTAACGGCGGCGGTTGGTAAAACTATAGGCCAGGGCAGAAAAGACATAGCGATTAAGCAGACCAGGGTATGTTTGAAGGTTGCGATTATTTATATGGGGCTTGTGGGGATTTGCTTTTTCGTATTCAGGAATTCCCTGATGGCTTTTTGGTCATCCGATGATAAAGTGGTTGATGCGGGTGTTAGAATTCTTATTTTTGCCGCTATATACCAGGCCTTTCATGCGGCACGTAGTATTTACAGCGGCGCGCTGCGAGGGGCGGGTGATACTGTTTGGCTGGCAATAGTTTCGGCGGTCGGGGCGGTATTAATATTGGGACTTGGCGGCTGGCTCATAGCGAGATTTTTCCCGTCGCTTGGTGCTTTGGGGCCGTGGTCGGCTGCTACAGTCAGCATTATTGCTGTGGGATTAGCCACTCGCTGGAGATTTAAGAGCAAAAAGTGGATGAATATAGATTTATTCAAGCGCCGCAGGCCCAGCGTACCGATTCAAAATGGCGCAGCGGTTGAATAATGTTATTAATCATTTCATCTATTATCTTATTGTTGAATTGGCTTGATTTTTATGTTTCGAACAGCACCGCCTGTTTGCCATGTTGCGACACCGAGTGGTTGAGAAAGGTCCACTTCGGCCCGGATGTCGATTTTTCGGCCGGTTATTTCGATGTTTACAATCTCTTCATCATCAAGCCATGCTTCAATTCTCCCAGGGGTGACGCGCAAGCGGACGTGATACCATTTGTTGTTCTCAAACGAGGTAAAGCTTGTGGTTTCATTGTTTGCGGCGTCATAGTAATCGATATTAGAGAGGCCGCAGAGACCGCCCCCCCAGCCGCCAAGGATTAATGAGCAGGGATTCTCGGCAACGGGAAATGTAAGTCCACAGAAAAAGTCGCTTCCGCTGATGCGCATTGCTTCGAGCGTTATTTCGTAGTTCATGCGAATCAGCGGGCCTTTCCAGTTAATGCCGGTCATATCGTTGCCCATTTCCATATAAATTGCGCCGTCTTTGACATAAACTTTTCCCTGGCCGCCGAAATCAGTAATTGCCCACTGCCCGAGTGACTTTCCATCGAAAAGACTCATTTCCGCTGTTATTATCTCTTCCGATGCGTTAGGTTCGGTCTTTGGCATTTCCTGAGAGACTTTGGCTTCTGTCGAGGTAACGGTATCAGTCTGAGGCTGTTCCTGAGAGATATCGGGATCGTTGGGTGGGACTGAGCTTGATGGGGTTTTACGGCAAGATGCCCCCAAAGTGACGGCAAGAAGCAGAAATATAGTACATAGAAGGCTTGGCAGTGAGATGGGTCTTATAATATATGTATGATGAAATAAGTTATTTCTGATGACAGGGTGTTTGTTATCCATAATATTTCTCCTTTATGAAAAAATGCGTCGGGTAAAATTACTGAAAAACGGATTATACAACAGATATTTGCACAAAGTAACCAGTTTTTCAGTATAATAATTATGAAAAACATGAAACAACATGGTTTTATATGACGATAAGATGTGTTGAGGTAAATACTTAACATTAGAGATACGTTTGGAAGTAAGGTGGGTTTGCACAACATAAAACATTGCTACAGCCAGGGAAACAACAGATGAAGAAGATTTATGCAGCAATAATTTGCATTTTAATTGTTTCGCCTATGGTCTTTGCACGCCGTGGCGAACCTCTGGCTAATGATAGAAAGTCGGGTTTATACGCAAAGTCGATTGAACAGGTCCTCCGGCTACGAGAAAACGAGGTAGATTTAGCGACCGCTGCTTTAATTGTTTCTGAGTACTGGAGCGATATGGTATATGGCAGAAGATACCTTGAAACGCTGGATGATATGGCTCTGGAGATTCGCGAAAGACTCAGACGCAGAAGGCTGAAGGCGGACTATCGAGCAATTCCTGTGATAAATGAGTATTTGTTCTCAGAGTTGGGATTCAAATCGATTTCAGAGGCAAGTGACCCCCATGATTTGTTTTTACATACTGTTCTGGATAAAAAAGCCGGGTATTGCCTGAGTTTGTCCATTCTTTATTTATCATTAGGCGAGCGGCTTGGACTTCCCCTTTACGGTGTGGTTGTGCCGGGACACTTTTTCGTCAGGTACGACGACAATCAAATGCGATTTAATATTGAAACGACAAGCAAAGGCGGCACTGCTCCCGATGAACATTATATAAATAAGTTCAAGGTGCCGCGAGGCAGCAACGGAATCTATATGAAAAATCTGAATAAAATTCAGACGTTGGGTTGTTTCTTTAATAATCTTGGGAACAGCTATAACGCAGTCGGCAATATGGATTCGGCCCTGCTGGCGCTCGAAAGAGCAGTCGAGACAAATCCAACTTTGTCAGAATCACGGGCGAACTTAGGTAATATCTACCTGGCAAAGGGGCAGGTGACTGATGCGATTGATCAATACCGGGAGGCACTGAGAATCAATCCTAACGACGCAAAGACACACAATAACATGGGAAACGCATACGTTCAACGAGACTGGCTGAACTATGCGGTTAACGAGTATCACCAGTCGCTCAGGTTGGACCCCGATTTCACGGATGCATATAAAAATCTTGCAATAGTTTACTGCAAACAAGAGAGATTTCAGCAGGCGATAATGCAATTGAGACAGGTGATTGCTATGAAGCCGAAGAACGCTGAATGTTACAGCCAGTTAGGAAATGTTTTCCAGCAGATGGGCAATTTTAATCAGGCAATATCAGAATACAATAAAGCCATAAAGATTAACCAGATGCTGGCCGAGGCATATTACGGTCTGGGAGTTTGTTATAACAAGCTGAATTCCGTTGATGAGGAAATCTGGGGATACAAGAGGGCCCTGGCTGTCCAGCCTGATATGTTGGCTGCTCTTGTAAATCTTGGAAATGCTTATTTCGTACAGAAGAAATACAGCCTGGCTATTGAGCAATATACAAAAGCAGTTCTGATACAGCCCGGTGAGGCCATGATTCATTATAATCTCGGTGCGGCTTATTCCAATAGTGAAAATCACGAGCTGGGAGTAGCTGCATATTTAACGGCGGTCGAGATTGATCCGGAGATTGGTGATGCACATTACGGACTGGCTTTCGGATTTTATAATTTGAAGAAGTACAATTTGGCCTGGAAACATATTAAAATAGCCGAGGAGCTGGGGGTGGAGGTTTCCAAAGACCAGATCAAGGCCATCAAAAGAAAATTGCGGTAGAGTTATCCAAGCCTAATGCCGTTCCCAAACAATGAGTTGTAACTTCTTAATTATTCCCTTTTAAGAAATTAGTGTATTACCACATCAAGGGAAAAAGTATTTACAGGCTCAACGCCTTCTTCCCATGGTCTGCGATAGACAAGCTGTAGAGTCATCTTGCCTGCACTCATGGCTTTGAAACGGAAGATTTCCCAGCCGCCTGCGCCTACAATAGGTGGTCCATCCGTCAGAGATTGCTTAAACTCTGGCTCG
>CBDURK010000073.1:0-10431 GCA_965369645.1 uncultured bacterium
TCCCGGGGCTATACCGACAACACGGATATTCTGTTTGCCGAGTTCCTTTGCCCACGAGCGTGTAAGAGAATAAATCGCAGCTTTAGTAGCCGCATAAACACTTTGACCCTGGGAACCTTCCAGACCGGATTCGGAAGTCATATTTATAATAACACCGCCTCCGCTTGATTCAATCATGGCCCGTGCAGCCGCCTGGGCACATAGAAAATATCCTTTTTGATTTATGGATACCATCTTCTCCCAAATCTGCTCTGTCAATTCCTCTTTACCCGCCGGATCAACAAGCAAACGCGGAATAAGAATGCCCGCATTATTTACCAATATATCAATCTTGCCGAAAGCTTCGAGAGCAGCCGCAACCATAGCATCAACGCTTCTTTTGTCGGTTACATCGGTTGTTGTTGAGATATGATTACCGCCGAATTTGTCCTTTAATTCCTCTGCCGCCACACGAGCGCCGTCTGCATTAACATCCGCCACAACAACCATCGCTCCGACTTCAGCCAATCCGCTGCAAACTGCCCTGCCGATGCCACATGCTCCTCCGGTAACGATTGCTACTTTTCCTTCCAAATTAAGCCAGCTCATTGAGTTTAATCTCCATAAATATTATCTTTTTCATAATCTTAAATGTTAATCATAGCCTTAATAACACCATCTTGATAGCTGGCGACCAAATCAAATGCTTTCTTTGTCTGTTCCAGTGGAAAATTGTGGGTTATCATAAAATCAGCATTTATTTTTCCTGAAGTTACCAAATCGATGACAGGCTTTACGCACTCATTCTGTCTTCTGATATTTATGATGGCGATTTCTTTTCTGCGCATCTTGCTGATATCAAAAGAAATTCTTTCGCTGCGCGGGCTCCCAATAATTACCAGCTTACCTCCAGGTTCGAGCATCTCAATCGCCTGGTCGATTGCTTCTTGTTGGCCGCAGCATTCGAAGACAACGTCTATCCCAAGAGGTTGTTGCTGAAGGATTTCTTTCAAAATGTCCTGTTTGTCCGGGTTGCCGGCCCAGGCAGCACCACCTTTTTTAGCGCCTTCAACACGCTCGTCAATTTTATCAGTCACATAGCAGACCCGTGCTTTTGTCGCTATAGCATTAAGCATACAGCTCAAGCCGATTGGGCCTGCGCCGAGAATCGCCACGTCGGCATTTTTCGGCAAACCCGCTCTTTTAACGGCATAGAAACCGATGGACAAAGGTTCACATAATGCCGCCTGTTCGAGGGCAATTTTGCCGTTGGTTGGAAAGCAGCATTCCTCCGGCATTACAAGATACTCACATAAACAACCGCCCCCCTGCCCGGGTGTACCGAGAAAACGCACATTATAACAAGTGTTCTCCCGGCCCTGAGCACACTGCTCGCAATTATGGCAGGGCGCTGAAGGCTCGACAACAACCTCATCGCCAACCTTAACGCGGGTTACCGAACTGCCCACGGCCTTAACAGTAGCGGAGCATTCGTGGCCTACAACGAAAGGATACTCGACAATTTGCTCGCCGATTCTGCCGGTCTCGTAATAGTGCACATCGGAACCACAAATGCCGACCTTTTCAATTTTCAAAAGAACATCCGTTTCTTTTTGTATGCTCGGGTTCGGAACTTCCCGAAGCTCCATTTGATTCAAACCGGTTAACGCAACAGATTTCATACTCATTCTCCAGAAGGAAAGTAAACTGTAGATTGGTAATTCAAAGTGAATTTTACTTATTTCAACGGCAGAATATCGTATTCTTATAGCAGATACGGATATTTTTTACCAGAACTATTTTGCCGGAACCAGCTTTATCTCAAAAAGTTTCGGCCAATACTTTCCGGTTACAAACAATCGGCCTTTTTCATTGTCATACGCAATGCCGTTCAAAACATCAACCTGCATAGTATAGTCCTGCCCAGTTAAGAGCCCACGCAAATCTATCCAGCCAAGTACTCGACCCGTCTTCGGAGAAATCCTCGCGATACGCTCGGTAGGCCAGACATTGGCATAAATTTGTCCTTCAACATATTCGAGTTCATTAAGCCCCCAGACAGAAACGCCCCGATCGTTAACTTCGATATGATGCACCTGCTGGAAAGTTTCGGTATCCAGAAAATACAATTTCTGCGTACCGTCGCTCATAATTAATTGTTTTCCATCATTTGTGATACCCCATCCGGCCGTGGGGTAATTGAATTCTCGCAACAATTCAAACGTTTCCTTGTTATAGACAAACCCGACATTTGACAGATAAGTTAATTGAATAATCTTGTCTCCATAAACGGTCATACCCTCTCCGAAAAATTCTTCTGATAGTTCGTATCTTTGCAGGACTTTGCCGGTTCGAAGCTCTACTTTGCGCAGTTCAGAAAATCCGTTACGCCCGGTTCCTTCATACAGAACACCGTCTTCGTAAAAAAGTCCCTGTGTGAAAGCTTCCCGGTCATGAGGATAGGAATTAACGATTTTGTAAGTGTACGTCTTTGAAGCGTCCAGACTTTTAAAATCCAGGCCGAACAGAACAAAGATCACCACTGAGATTACTATCAATCCCGGAACGAATAGCTTTAAGAATCGGTTCACAAGTATGGCCTTTGAGCTTTATTAAACTACACATTAAACCTGAAATTGATAATGTCGCCATCCTGAACAATATAATCTTTGCCTTCGAGCCGGATCTTACCGGCTGCTTTGAGGGCTTTCTCGCTTCCAAGTTCTTTGAGGTCGTTAAAGGTAAAAGTTTCAGCCCTGATAAAACCTCGCTGAATGTCGCTATGTACCTTACCGGCCGCATTATGTGCAATTGTTCCCTGTTTTATGGGCCAGGCACGCACCTCATCCGAACCAACAGTTAAAAAACTGATGAGCCCCAGGGCCGAATAGCAGCTTTCGACAAACTTGCTTGCCGCTGATTCTGTTATATCTAAATCAGCCATAAACTCCGCCCGGCTTTCATCATCCAACTGTGCCAGCTCGTGTTCCAGCTTGGCACACATTGCAATGACCGGCACTGAGTTGTCAATCTCACCGCTGAAATCGAATTTTTTATCCAACTGGTCCTCGCTTACGTTTACCGCGACCACAATCGGTCTTAATGTCAGAAATCCGAGGGACTTAATCATTTTAAGCTCGGCCTCTGTCTCAATTGCGGAACTGATGGGCTTTTCTGATTCTATCGCATCCTGCAATTTTATTTGCAGGGCTAATTCCACCTTATCTTGGGACTGGGTTTTAGTCGGTTTGTGGACCTGCTTTTCGAGTCTTTCTATCCGAGTAGTTACCAGTTCCAAATCGGCAAGCAGCATTTCAGTCTTCAATTCCGCTAAATCTCCGGCGGGATTTACCTTGTTTCGATAAGCAGGCACCGCTGGGTTCTCAAAAGACCGGACAACCAGAACAAGCAATTCAACGGTCCTTATCTGGTTAATCAGTCGTCTTGCAGCAGCCCGGCCGTGATCATCGGTAAAGTTAAAGCCCGGCAGGTCAAGACAATCGACTGTGGCATAAGCGGTTTTTTTAGGCTTGTAGTAATCTTTCAGCCAAACGATCCTTTCGTCCGGGACAGGAACAATAGCTTCTTCAATTGCCGTCGAGCCTATCGGTGGAATTTTCTTGCCGCTAACGGCAGACAAGATTGTGCTCTTGCCGGACTGTAATAGACCAAGTAAAGCAACCTTCAATTATCTCACTCCTTCTTTATAGACACTATTTCCATAACAGTCATACGCAACAACAGCGGGAAAATCAACTACCTCCAGCTTTCTTACAGCTTCGGTTCCGAGGTCATCGTAAGCAATTACCTCAGCAGCAACAATATGTTTGCTCAATAATGCCCCCGCCCCGCCGATAGTAGAAAGATGGACCGCCGTATATTTTTTCAGGGCGTCCCTGACCTGCTCACCTCGATAACCTTTTCCGAGCATTGCTTTCAGACCGTTGGCGAGCAGCTTCGGACTAAAGGCATCCATTCTTGACGAGGTAGTCGGCCCGGCAGCGCCGATTACCCTGCCCACAGGAGCAGGTGAGGGACCGACAAAATAAATAATCGCCCCATCAAGCTTCAACGGTAATTCCCGGCCGGCTTCGATTGCCTCGCACAGCCTTTTATGCGCCATATCCCGGGCGGTATAGATTACGCCGGATATGAGAACTTCATCACCGGCTTTTAACAAACGCACATCGGCGTCGGTCAGAGGCGGCTGTATTTTTTTTGTCGATTCCATATTTTCCTACTAATCACAAACTATATGATTTTATAATATATCAGTGATTCTACGAGTTGAAAAGACTCAAATAATGTTTAAGCTATAATAAGAGGATCAGCATCACTCGTTAATACTCCTGTCTGATACTTTGATAGTTTGCCTTTTTCTGTTAATTTTGATATTGCTGTCGGATACAGTTTGGTATAATACGATTATGGCTAAATACCCTATATTTCTGGAACTTGGTGATCGTCGCTCGGTTGTAATAGGCGGCGGCTCGGTAGCTGCTCGAAAAGCTCAGGCATTATTAAATGCCGGTACCCGGCTTGTAGTTGTAGCCGAGCGAATTGACAATACGATGACGCTAATATGCCAGGGTAAAAACGCCGAATTAATAAAATCCAGATATTCAAAAGACTATATTGCCGGAGCGGTGCTTGTTATAGCAGCCACGAATAACAATCAGCTCAACAAACAGATATACAAGGATTGTCAGGAATTAGAGATATTGTGTAACGTGGTGGATGTGCCGGAGCTTTGCGATTTTTATGTGCCTGCGGTCGTCAAACGCGGCGACCTGCAGATAGCTATCGGAACCGAAGGTCGCTGTCCCGCCTACGCCGGGCATATTAGAAAGAAGCTGGAAATGATTTTCACCGAAAAACACGGCCAATTTCTCGCCGAACTTGAGGAGCTTCGAAAACGAATTATCAAAGAGGTAGCCGAACCAGCCGACCGAAAAGCCCTGCTGGGAGAACTGGCTGATGATAAGTCGTTCGAATATTTTGTCGAAAACAACCAGGATCAATGGCGAACATTTACCGAAGAGCTAATCAATAAGTTTCCTCTTACAGGAAAATAAAAAATCCCCGGCAAGAACGGGGATGAGATTTTTTGGATTGTTATTTCTCGCAGTCCGCTTAGGGACGCCTCCCGGCGGAACAGCACGCATAAATCTTTAGGCTTCTATCTTCTCAATTACCACTTGCAGATATTTTTGACGATGGCCTATGCGCGTTTTGCTGTTTTTGCGCCTTCGAAAGTGAGAAGGATAGAGCTTTTGTCCCTTGACGACAGCGTCCTGAGCCGTAGTCTTAAACGAGGCCGTAACCTTGGCGTCTTTCAGGTACGGATTGCCGATTTTGACTTTTTTGCCGTCACTGACGAACAGGACCTTGTCCAGCTTGATTGTTTTGGCATTGGGCGAAATCTCCGTCAGGTCTATATCCAAACAATCGCCTTCAGTAACTTTATATTGCTTTGAACCTTGTTCAATTATTGCGTACATTCCAAAAAAACTCCTGGCTTTCATATATTCAACTATTCAGACAAAAGAGGGATTTTACAGACTGAATCTTTTCTTGTAAAGCAAATTATCAGATATTTTTGTTTTCTACCGCCCAATATGAAGTTAAAATCTCGGCTTAAGGCCTTTTAGGGAATAATTTTATGCAAATAGCAATGATACAAGACAAAATCGTACCGATAGCAGAGCTTGAGCCTGTTTATCTTGACCGGGGTATTTTTTTCGGTGATGGGGTTTATGAAGTGGTGAGAAGCTATGACGGCAGGATTTTTACACTTGAAGAACATCTGCAAAGGTTCGCCAACAGCTTATCTGCGATTGAAATAGGCGGCGTGGACTTTGACCGGATTCGCAGCCGGATTCTGAAATCTTTCGATGTTGCCGGTATTTCCAACGCCAGGATATATTTCCACGTCACAAGAGGTTCAGAACTGAGAAAACACCTCTGTGATGCTGATTTAAAACCCAATTTTTTTCTCACCGTTACGGAACTGGAAGATAATACGCAGGCCAAGACCAAAGGAATTGAAGTCTCGACCCATCCGGACTGGCGATGGAAAAGATGTGATATAAAGTCTCTGAACCTGTTAGCCAATGTCCTTGCTCGCAGAGACGCCGCCGCAAAGGGTTGTGCCGAGGCGATACTTGTCGATGAGGCCGGGCTTATTACCGAAGGAGCAAGCTCCGCATTTTTTACAATCTCCGAACAAACACTGCAAACCGCAGCGCTTACAGCTAATATTCTGCCTTCCATTACACGTCAATTTGTTATCAAGGCAGGCGGAAATATCGGTTTGAAAACGACCGAAAAATCTTTAACACCGCATCAGGCAAGCGATGCCGATGAGCTGTTTATCGCCTCAACTACACAAGATATTACTCCCGTGGTAAAATTCGACGGTAAGCTCATCGGAGATGGAAAACCGGGCAAACATACGAAATTGCTAATCCGGGAATTCCTCTCATTTACTGCCTGATACGACCAATAAAATACTTCAGAGGCAACTCTTAATCGACAATAATCTGATTACGGTCTTCCGGGAGTGGGGGTTGCCGGCTGCCAGTTTTCTTCTTTGTTCCATGAAGCCGGAGGTGCGAATGCGTCCTTAATAACAAGCGAGTCACCGTCGCCGTCGGTTGTTGCATACCATGTATCACTATAATCGAACCGCAATATCGCCGCTTCCATAGGCAGAGGAATGCTCAAAACAATCTCTTCGCCGCCGTTACTCAGGCTGTCGGAATATTGGCCGGCAATATTTATGTTTTTACCATACGCCGCCTGAAAAGCAGCCAGGTTAGCCGCAACCACAACATATTGACCCGCCTTAAGCGTCATTTCAGGAAAAGTAAAGTCAATCCCTTTGCTGAAATGAACACCGTTAAGATTCAGTGTCTTCTGTCCTATATTCTGCAATTCAATGTAATCGAAGTTGTTGCCGATAGAAGCATGGTACATCAGCTCGGTAACCCGCAGGCCGTACAGCAGATCTGTGACATCAGCGAAAGGATAATCATCGTCCGACATCGCAATGGTAGCGTCAAGTTCGGCACTGATGAGCATATCGGAACTGGTTAAAGACCTGTTCATTCCTTGAATGGCCAGTATATTATCACCCGGCTTAAGATTGCTGATGAATTCGGAAATATCGATGTTTTCAAAGACTACAGCCTCAGAGTCCGAGTGGCTGGAGCTTGCATTGGAGTCCCAGGCCGGCGTGCCCGTAAAATTGCGTCTGGTAAGTTCAGCACCATTCAGATAAGCGATAAAACCATCATCATATCGTACCTTTAGGATCAGCTCGGCAATACTGTCTAAGTCAACATCAACGCGGAAAGGAATGCGAACGTAACAGGAAGTGTTCAACTGGTACATCAGAGCTCCAACATCGAGGTCGATAAGGTTTTCATAACCCGAACTCCTTTCGTAGCCTATCCCTCCGGCTCTGCCTGAGCTAAAGGCCCATGTTGAATCGTCAAAACCAATCTCTGTTTTCCATTCCTGGCCAATCTCGCCGGTCGGAACCATAACATACTTGTCGGCATCCTCTGAAAAAAGAGTAGTCACGGTAAAGTTCGATAGCACATCTGACCGGTTGGCAACGCCTGGGCTCGGCAGTTCGAAAAATTCGAGGTTATCCGCACCGTCGGGCATACGACCCTGAGAAATATTAGTCGTCTGCGGTCCGTAGATCACCCTGTCGATCCCTTTCAGCTCAGAATCAAATAAACCTATCAATTCCACATCGGCTGAAAGTCTGAAATTCACATGACCAGGCCGATTCTTGCTGTCCGCCCTGAACACAGCGAAGCCCTGACCGGCTACAAAACTCAACGGGCCAAGCTGATATTTGTCAGGCTGAGTTTCGGGATTGTCGGTCAGGTACAGACTGCTCAGACTGACCGGTAAGGCATGGGGATTAAACAGCTCAATAAAGTCGTCATTAAACAGCACCTCTCCGTTGGAGAGCCACTCGTTGATCCTGAGTGTCTTAGGATCACCCACCGGCTGAGCTATATTGGCCTGGTCAAAGGTCGGCACTGTCAGCTTCCACGATTCGGCTGAGCTCGTCGAAGCCTGGCCGTCGTACCCAATTCTGCCGATGGAAAGATCCGGCAATTGCAAACCGAATTCCACCGAATCCAGCAACATGCCGCCCTGGTCATACAGGTAAAGACCCTCACCTTCTCCGTTAAGAGCAAAGCCCAGATGAATACCTGAAGTTGTAGTCTCGGAGTCAGCATAAAGAATCAAATACTCGCCCGGTTCGATTGTGGTCCCACCGCCAAATACAAATCTGGTCGGCTCATCAGGATTGTCGGTTATGCTCATGCCGGACAGGTTGAGTGAAGCCGGCCCATCGTAGTAAAGCTCTATCAAGTCAGGAAAGGTACCTTTATGTTCGAAGGTCGAGTTGTTAATTGCCAGCACTTCATTAATAACCAGCCTCGAATAAGAGGTGTCAACAGTCCAAACGCGTGAGATGGCTGAATCATCTTCGCTTTGCCAGAATCCTGCGACATTTTTACCTGTTACGAAAACAACGTAAGACTGTCCATTGATTAGATTTGTCAGCTCGATGGGCATATCTACCGGCCGTTCTTCGCTCCAGGGTCCCAGTGGATTGTTGATGCTATATTTGTAATGCGTTATGCCCGGCCCGCCGACGAGGAGCGTGGCGCTGGTTTGGTATGTCACCCCATCCGGCTCGCCAAAAATCGCCGCACCGCCTGGCACATAAGCTCCCATATCAATACCTAAAGGCCCTGTACCTTTGCCAACTGAAACAACCTTTAGATGGAAGTCGGTTTCAGGATCAACGAAGACTGGGTCTGCGTCGATATTTCCAATACCGAGGTGATGCCACTCAGCCGGAATAATCGAATAATTCACGGCAATGTCCGTCGCAGGCCATTGCGTGTCATTCACGTAATAGTATCCTAGGGCCCGTAGAGTATTCCAGAAAATGTTTCCGGCAAGATAGCCCCCTTCACCGGGATCAATTCCAGCTTCTTGCGGTTCATCGAAATTTATGCCGGACCCGGTGCAGCCAACAACGGTGTTATTCTCAAAGCTAATCCAGGACCTGTCTTTGACCAGTACTGCATTGTCACAGTTAATAAATAAATTGCGGACAATTACGTGATTAGAACTGTGAATACCGTCATAGCCCGTAGTTATTGCATAAGATTCCCCATCTTCAGGGCTGAAGTTCCTGTGAAAGTTCATAAACACATTGCCTTCGATATAGGCATTCGTGCCGTCAAGGTCAAGCCCGTCATCCCCGCCGCCAAGAAAAATATTGTCGATAAATTGCGGTATAGTTCCTGAGCCGCTCGTGGAGAAATCAACCACGTCCTGCTTGTCGCCGTTGCAGATGCCGAAGATGTTGTTCTCAAAAACCAGATACGGGTCTGATGAAAACGTACGGCGACCAGAGACAGTCTGCACTGTCGTATCCGGAAAGATACTGTTCCGTACAATCAAAGAGGAGTTACTTATTTGGATAATTGTTCTGTCGGTGCCGGCCCAGGTCACATCGTCAATAAGGAGCTTGGAATCATTCAAACGAATTGATTCGTTGCCATGCGAGGAAAATCCCATATCCGCATAAGTAAGATAATTATCTTCTGCACTGTTGAAATGTAAACCATCCCAGGTCGAGGACGCATACGGAAGGCGGGTTAATTGTATTCGATCATATTCCATCCCCTGTGCCACCAGCCGTCCATTTATTGTTAAACGGGTACCCTCATCAAAAAACACCGTAGTACCCGGCTCTATCACGACAGTGACACCGGCGGGCACAGTTACATCGCTCGTTACAAACCACGGGCCGGATGCGGCGTCCAGAGTCGTATCAAAGCTGAGTACACCGGAAATTTCCGCAACGTCACCATCATCGTACCAGATATCGACGTGTCCATCCTGGAGTTTGTTGCCCATGCCCTCGGGCCTATCGAACGTTTCGACAACAATACGATTGATACCCGGCCACAATTGTCCTGTTCCCTGAGAAGGCATGATACCCTCAAGCTCAAGGTCGAAGCTGATGTCAGCACTCGTCGGGGAATATTGATGTATCTCGACCGCTAAAATGTTGTTTCCGTTGGATAGAAGGCTCGCATCGACGGAGAATTCAGTGAACGTGGACTCAGCAGTGCCGCTCATATTGCTATTGGCCCGGGTGAGGTAATCAATATCTCTAGCGGTCATATTACTGCGAACGACTTCTACGCCATTAAGATAAACTACGGCTCCATCATCACGGAGCAATCGCAGATATATTCTTGAATATTGAGAGGCGTTGCTAACATTGAATGCGTGCCTGAAATAGGTGGTGATAAAGCGGTCTCCATCTGGTCCGCTATTGACAACCGTTCCTTCCGGTCGGCCCTGGTATGCATCGCCGTAACCCAATTCGGCCGGCCC
>CBDURK010000074.1:0-10358 GCA_965369645.1 uncultured bacterium
GCATCCTCGGGCACACCCATTGCATTCGGCATATCCCCGCCGTACTTATTGATAAGGTCTTTGAACTCCTTGAGCACACTGCTGGAGCCGTGCATAACCAGCGGAAAGCCTGGTAGCCTCTCTGCTACCTCCTGTAAAACATCAAAAGCCAGCTTCGGTGCCTTCTTAAACTTGTAGGCGCCGTGGCTGGTACCTATAGCTATCGCCAGGGAATCCACCCCCGTTTTTTCGACAAATTCTTCGACCTGATTCGGGTCGGCCATGTGTTTGCTTATATCATCTTCAGAGACACCAACGACGTCTTCCTCGATACCACCCAACTGGCCTAACTCGGCCTCGACCACAACATCCCGGGCATGAGCGTACTCAACCACCTGTTTCGTAAGGGCGATATTTTCCTCAAACGGCTTGTGGGAAGCATCTATCATCACCGACGTAAAACCATCATCGACAAATTGCTTGCACGTCTCAAATGTATCACCGTGGTCAAGGTTAATCGCTATAGGAATATCCGGGTTTTCCTCAACCACGACATTAATAATCGCCTTTAGATAGCTATTTTTCGCATATTCGCGAGCGCCTCTTGAAACCTGCAGGATGAGCGGAGCCTTTTCTTCAGCCACCGCATCAACAATACCCTGCGTAATTTCCATATTATTCACATTGAACGCACCAATTGCATAGCCATTCTTGTAAGCCATCTCGAACATTTTTTTGGTATTAACCAATGCCATTATATTCTCCTTAAATCCCTCAAAATTATCTTATGGTTAAAAATTATTTAACCAAACATTCTATACACTCATAAATATCCAATATCGGACATTAACACAGACCGAATCAATAACAATTTAGTATTCAGTCGAACCGCTCGTTCCCATATATCTTCCCGAGCCAATCGCCAAATCCGGCACTCCCTGAGGCCAGATACTGAATACTATCGCCTGCCTGTCTAAAGAGGCATCGGCGCTATATGTAATACCACAGTATATCCTGTGGTACTGCCTTACAAGCGTTAAATCACTCCTTACAGTCTTGCCATAGTCAAAATCAAGCTGTCCTGAATAAATAAGGGTGTATCGCGGGTCGAGCACGTATGTAGCGGCAAAAGTAAACGCATTAGAGCCATGTTCGCCGTACCCGTTATCAATGCGTCTTAAATATCTACTGCCTAAATAATAACTCAAATCAGGCCAGCGCATGTGCGAAAAACCAACATTATATTGCTGCACTACGCCGCTTTGTATATCAAAATTCATGTCAGAGAGCACCGCAGTCGTATCACTTAGGCGCCATAAATAGTCGGCGCCGAAATAATTGCGCCTCGGTCCGAATATACCACCGTTTCGCCTGTCGTTTCTTTCTTGCGGATTCAATATCGTGTTGTGCCTGTTGAGCAGAGGAATAAACGGCTTATTCCAGATAAACCTGTCCGGCCCTGCTGTTCCTGCTTTGTCATCAGAATCATTCACCCATGTAACATGCGTATCCAGCCACATCCAGTCAACGGTCCGTTCTTTATCACCGGTGCCTCTTTTAGTTTGCAGCCTCTGTGAAATACCTACGCTCAAGGTATCACGTTGTTCGATAACCGAGTCGGTTTCAGTGTAAGTCGCAGCCGTCAAATACGGCCTGATAATATGCCTTAGCTGATTTAAATCCCATAATTTCGATTCGACACCGGGAAAAACCTTCCATAATGGCTGCGACGACACACGGACACCGGCTTCTCCAAACCAAACCTCATCTTCCCTTGGCCCGGTTCCGCCGTCAAGCTCACTGTAAAAACCCATCCCGTCTTCATACGCCGCCGTCCCTGCCACAAAAGGCACAACCTTCGATGTTCCCAACATCAAAGGCATATCAAGCTCGTTTCTCGTTGTTATGAAAGAGAAAAACTGCTGCGGGCCGCCCGGTGCGCTCTCTGAGTAACGCTCACGAAATCGGCCTACCTGAGTATCGCTGTAGAATGTCAGACTATCGTCAAGCAACGACTGGCCCGTCCAGTGAAACTCGCCACTGGGTAATTCTTCAAGCTCATCGACAAAATCGTTGATTCTCACCTTGCTCAAAAGGGAAAGACCCCAGTTGTCCTCGATACGCTTGGCGTGAATGAGCGTTTCCTGTTCCTTACCTACATTAAACTCGCCGCGATGAAAACTCTCCATGAAATGCTCATCAGATATATAACTAATCTCTGTCGTAAGCTGCCAGTTGAAGGGTAGAAACTGCCTGTGCCGCCAACTGAACCGTCCGCGCAGATCTCTTTCCGGCTCAAGATGTTTTCGGCTGGCGTTTCTGCCAAGCCGGTCCTGGCCTCTGTCGTTGATTATATATCCTAAAATCCTTCCGAAATAATCCTCTTTCGCATAATCGACTTCTATACCGCTGCCAAAACCACGCTTGCTGTAATAATCCAGGGAAAGAGTGCTTTCGGTTCCCTCCGGTTCCTGGAGCCCCAACAGCCGAGCCAGGTACCACTGCGTTTCAACCTGTGTCCCCCACGTATTGTCCCTGCCAACGTGCGCAGTTTTAAGCGGGGTATCAGGCCTTTGCAAATTACTGCGCATCAAAGGCCAATAGAAAATTGTTTTATCATATAACTTTAAACGCACATCATGCATCTGGGCATCGAAACTGCTCTTGGGGACTTCACCTTGCTGCGCCTCAAGACTCGTCGTATCGGTTATAATCACTTTCGAGGCGTTAAATGAAAGCTGAGGCACATAAAATTCACTCGTCGTCAAAGTTATGTTTTCGGCCCCAAATTTATTCTCCGCCAACTGTCTTAATTTCGCCGCCCTGATATAAATCGGAATCCCGTCGGTTTCATCGAAATTCCTCATCACTGCTTTTATGGCAAGAGCTTTTTTTGCCTCGAAGTCGTAGTATATTTCTTCGGCCCGAATCGTCCGCGGCCCTTCGGTCATCAAAACATCGCCGGACAAATAAATCGCTTTTACACCCCCGCCGCCCAAAACACCTTCATCGCCTGTTCGTTTCTCAGTGCCGTCAGTGGCCAAGGGAGAACGGAACACAACCGCATTGTCAGCCATAAACTCCAACAAGCCGCCTTTTTCATCCTTCTTTTGCCACAGATATATCCTGCCTATTATCGTCCCAGTCCTTGCAGAGCCGTCCCATTCTATCCTGGGAGCCACCTCACCGACGCCCGAATAGTGAAGCGGATATCTGAATGTTGGCTCTTTGTCTTCCGGCCCGCTGCCAGCAGCCCCCGGTTCTTCACTTTCTTCAATGAACTCAATCTCCTGCGGCTGGGCCTCAGCACTCGTCGGCCAAAAGCCGACTTTCCGCAATCCCGAAAAGGCCTCCGAGTAAAGAGCT
Organism: uncultured bacterium; assembly: GCA_965369645.1. Classification (GTDB taxonomy): domain Bacteria; phylum Planctomycetota; class Phycisphaerae; order Sedimentisphaerales; family Anaerobacaceae; genus NIOZ-UU13. The sequence goes on from CBDURK010000074.1 coordinate 3,346, forward strand.
AATCCTCGAGGGTCGGCCATCCTTCTTTTGTCAGCCGTTACAAAGACCTCCCCGCTTACGCCAGCTTGAACCGCCATCACCCGGCCCGGATCAATCACCGTCCCAGTCAGACTTGTCATCCTGGCGCTCCTGGCTTTTTCTGCCGATACGCCGCCCTGCAGATAGACTATCGCTTTATAACCGATACGAGACCTGTCGCCGACTTTGAGCTTTTCCGGGACAGTACTTTCAACAGGCACCGCAGAACGTGGAATCAGCCATACCACGGCATTCTCACTTGAAAACTGATTGGCCCCAATTGACATCGAAAATCCTTCACGGAAAATCAGAATATGCTCGCCCGTGCTCAACTGATGGCTTACAACCGCCCGCCCCTCCATGTGCAAATCCTGACCGACAAAGGCGGTTACATCTGGCACCTGTTCGGTGCCACTATCTATGCCTGAGTAGGCCTGCCCCGACAGCAAAATTACAAAAAATAAAATAAACAGCGTTCTATTTCGCATACCAACTCTCATATCCCATTTGAGAATTTACGCAACAGCTTACTTAAAGGCACACCAAAGCCACCTTACAACACAACTCACCGCCAAAACGTTTCCGCAGATTATAGCCGGTTATTTTTACAAAGCCAGTAAAAATCGCTCTTAATAATACTCATATCTTGATTTATCTGAAACTTTCCTGTAAAAAAGCATCCAAAAATAACCAAAAACCTTTCAGAAAGCTAATATGGCTAAAAATGACTACTCACAATATCAAAAAGGCGTGATATCAGGTTATTACAACAACCTTGATACAATAATGCTCGGCAAACTCGGCGAGCTTGTAACCGAACTGTACTTAGCTGATACGAAAGCCAAGAAAGACCGGCTATGGCAAAGGGCCCACAAAGCAATGGTAAAGCTGAAAGTCTCGCCGACAATCGTCAACCATATTATGCAAAAGGGAGATGTGGAAATTTTAGCCAAAAATCTCCAGGATTGGCTGAACGCCCCAAAGAAGAAAAAATAAAAAGTAATCCGGCTTTTCTCCCCTCATTCTTCTTTCGGTATTCTTCGCAGCTTAAAAATAAGACCGAAGGTACTCGATGCTCTTGCGGGCAATTGTTTCCGGGTCCGGGTCGTATTTAAACACCTCAACGCTGAGCCACTCGTCCCACCCGACATCTTTTATCGCCTCAGCAATGGGACCGTAGTCCACATCCCCCATACCGGGCCCGTAAAGATTGGCATCGTTGACATGGAAGTGGCCGATATCGGCGGCCTCGACTGAACGGATAACATCAGGCACAGGTGTTTCTTCCGAGCACATCGCCTTGACGTCGAGATGAATCTTCAGGTTCGGATGATTTATCTCGCGAACCATTTTCATCCCTTCGGCAACTGTGTTGATAAAATCGGTCTCTTTAGTTGACAGCGGCTCAAGACAAATGTTAAGACCCAACTCACCGGCTTTATCGAGAACACTGCTGAGCAATTCCACAGCCCTTTTCCATGCGCCTTCAAAGGTTTGACCGTCCTCAAGACTTCGCTGCTTCGGCGAGCCGAGCACCAGCACCTTGCCGCCAAGGTCGCTGCATAAATCAAGAAGGCAGGACAAGTAGTCTCTTGTCCTGCCCCATGTTTTATTATCATTAGTGGTCATGTGCAAACCGGAAGGCCCGGCAAAAAGCCAGTGCAGCCCCACAGTCTCAAGACCGTTATCAGCGATAATCTGCCGAACTTCCTTCCGCTGCTCAGGGCCGATATCCTCCGCCGAAGCCGCTAAGGTAAAAGGCGCTATCTCAATACCATCATACCCTAACCGCTTTGCGGTTGAACAAACTTCGGCCATCGGCCTGTTTTCGAACATCTCATTACAAAGTGCAAATTTCATCATACTTTATCCGGTACAACAAATGGTTCACGGTAATTGCGCTTGACGAACATATTCGCCATATCGCTGTATTCACCAACGAATCTCTCCGTCCTCGGATTCATCGTCAGCATCGGGCCCATCGCGATGGGCTCTTTATTCAGGTCCACCTCGTTGACCTTAAGATGCTCGAGCATTCTCTCAAACGAATCCATCACATCATCATTGTCGATGCTGTTGCGGATTTCACCCACCGGCATCTTCTTGCCCAGCCTATAAGAAACATTGCCCATGTGGCAGAGCGCGCTGGAGTAGTGACCCTTCTCGATATCCGCATTGAGGTCGCTGACCTTATGGCTGCGAACAGCGTCGATAAAGTTCTGATGGTGTCCAGCGCCGGCCTGGCCCTTGAACTGCTTGATCTTCTTGCCGTTGTTGTCGTAGGCCCAGCCGCCACCGCCGCCGCCGGCAAAGTACCCATCCTCACATTGGATTACCATGCCAACTCTAATACCACGATAGTTGGACAGGTCTTTCCGGCCTTTTGCGGCCGGCAGACCGCGAACCTCAAAGATCAGCGGAGCTGGTTTGTAATCGAGGAAAATGATTTGTGTATTGGCCGTCTCGCCAGCATCGTTAACTCTGAACCTGCCGCCGAAGCTCAATACGCGCGGAGCCAGGTGGTTCGGGTCACCCAGCGACCAGCGAGCCAGGTCCATTTCGTGAATACCCTGATTGCCGAGATCGCCGTTTCCGGTGTTCCAAACCCAGTGCCAATTATAATGCAACTTTTCTCTTCTGAGCGGCTCCATTTCAGCCGGTCCGCACCATAGATTATAATCGACCGTCTCCGGAACCGAAACCGGTCCGTTGGTCCCGTTCACAATCCCGTTAGTGCCTTCGAAGCGGCCCTTGTAGCAGAAACCACGCGACCACTTTATCGCGCCGAGGTTTCCACCCTGTATATATTTGTAGGCTTCCATCAAGCCCAGGTCCGAACGCTTCTGCGTCCCTGTCTGCACTATTCGGTTGTACTTGCGGGCGGCCTCGATCATTTTCCGGCCTTCCCATATATTGTGAGACACCGGCTTTTCGATATAGACATCCTTGCCCGCCTGGCACGCCCATATTGTTATAAGCGAATGCCAGTGGTTGGGAGTCGCAGAGCTAATAGCATCAATATTCTTGTCTTCGAGCAGCTCGCGAGCATCGGTATATGTTTTTACTTTCCGCCCGTATTTCTTTTCAAAAGCGCTCGCTCGTTTTTCCACTTGGGCCCTGTCTGCATCGCAAAGTGCTACGACGCGCACACCCTCAAGTTCATTAAAGTACCCGATGTGACCGCCGCCCTGACCCCCGGTACCAACCACTGCAAACCGTATGTCGTCATTCGCTCCGCGTACACGAGAATTAGGGCCTATTAACGCCATCGCCGCTCCGGCGGCAATCGTACCTTTCATAAAATCTCTACGATTTAACTTACTCATAATGTTTCTCCTATATTTTTACAAAGGTTGTTGTCCGGTATATATTTGTTTATTTACCCGCGGCGTATTGGCGGTAATGCTTAGCCACATCAGCCTGACTCGTATCACCTTTATGGAAATAGAACCGGTACTTGAAAGTAAGACTTTTACCTGCCGGTATCGTAATATCACCTACGCCTTTCTCCTTCCTCTCGAAGTTATGCACTCCGAACGGATTGGCGGTGAACAGACCGTAATCACGAACGTGCCACCAGGTAGGATGTTTCGGATTCTTCGGATGGTCGAAAATGGCAACGCCTACGATTTCATCTTTCACGGGTCCGTAGTAATCGCACCAGGCTGCCCGCTTACCCCAGGTCTGTCCGTCCTTTTGACCTTCACTGTTGAGAATATGTCCTTTTCCGACTTTCCCTTTGAGTCGCATAGTCGGCGCCAATCGAATCGCCATCGAGCCTTCCTTCGTATCGCCAAGGACAACTTTGCCTTCGGATGCGTGGAATGTTATCTCGAAGTCCATGGTTTGACCGTCTTTGGTGTTGTAGAATCTGTGTGTCCGGGTATCGGTGCAGATAATCTTGCCGTCGCGCGCCACGTACTTATTTTGCGATTGAATAACACCCCTCTTCCGACCGGAAGCGACCTTGAGAAATTTTTCGTGAACAACTTTGCCACTCCCGGAGCCCTCACCCCAGAAATCCTGCCCGTTTATCTCGCCGTGTGTGTACCACAGGCTGCGGTGATGCACATGGTCCTGCGCTTCGTCTTTACCTTCCTTCATCGGCCAGTGGCGATTAATCGGCTCACCCGTAGGACCAATCACCGGATAGAAGTAAGGACGGGGCACATCATTAAAACAGTATTCCGTAAAAAGTTTACCGTTTATATCAACCCGCAATGTCTTTTCCCCTTCGGTAATCTTAACACCCGAAGCATCTTTTCCGGCGGTTCCAGCGCTCTGAGCTTTAGCAACCATTTCCTTGAAGACCTGCCGCTGCTCGGCTAATGCCTTAACGCGGTCCTTTGGTTTCGTGCGGCATTCGAGAAGAATCCAACCGTCGTAGTCCATCGCTACAAACAGATTCATCAGCTCCTGGTAAGGATAGTCTCCAATGTTCAGCTCGCGTATGTGGACAATATCACTAAACCTGTCTTTAACCAGATTGAAGTTATACTCCAGCCCCTGGCCCTGGAGGTCCTGAGAATTACAGTTCCAGCAGACACCAACGTTGGGATGGTCGGCAACATCCATAATCGCCTTCATGACCGGTAACTGTGAGCAACTCCCGTGTACTTCCAGCCTAATTGCCTGCCCATAGCGGGCGCCATATCGGCCTAACTCATTCAGTGATTTGCCTATCTGTTCTATTGTCTGTTGCTGCGATACACTTTTCGGCAGGTCATTCGGTTTTACCTTCACACCCGAACCGCCCACATCGTGGGACAGCTTGATATACTTCTTCGCCCCATCAATGTCTCTGCGAAGTTTCGCCGGGTCGGTATGGTGGAAGGCAAAGTTAGTCCCCAGACCGACGAGCGTAACGGGACTGTTCTCGAACCGCTTCTTCACGTCCCGGCGTTGTCGGGCGTTAAGGGTCGATTCAACTCCGTGAGCGTGTTGTGTTCGCAGCTCAACGCCGGAAATTCCGGCCTTTTCGCAATTGGCTATCAGCGCTGGAAGGTCCCAGTCCTGACCCCAGAGATAGGTAACCAATCCGAGCTTCATTTTGGCCCCTTTCCGGGCTGAACTCATCGCCAGTACTTTAGCCAATGGTCCGGCCGTAACCGCAGTGGCGCCAAAATACATTGATTGTTTAAGAAAATCACGACGTGTGTTATTGAATGTGCTCATGTTCTCCTCTTTCTGTTTACTGTGCTATGTAGCAAATTTGCTCTCGGTCACTTTCTCAAGAGCCTTCACCCTAAACTCTTAGCCCGTCCTCGCTGACGACCAAGAACCGCTATTATCACCGTCAAGGACGCTTCTGTCAAGCGATTTCTGCAAAAAAACGGCCATCCTCTTCATCCTTGACCAAATTCCCGAGATGTGATACGCAGCTCGTTATTTTCTATCCGATGATTTCAATCAGCTTTTCTGCAACTTTCAAGCCGGCCTCCTTTTTTGCAATTGCCCGGCAGCTCTTTTTCATTTCCTGTCGTTTCTCTTCGTCTTTCATCAACTCTTCAAGCTCTTCGGCCAGCCATTGGGCCCTGTCTTTTTCATCCTGCAAATCATCCACTATAACCGCCGCGCCAGCCTCAACCAGTATGCCCGCGTTCAGATACTGATGCCTGTCCCTATGGTACGGATAGGGCATACAGATGCTCGGTGTCTCCGTCGCTGCGAATTCAGCGACGCTGACCGCGCCACTTCTGCCAATGACCAAATCCGCGACAGCCAACAGGTTCGCCATATCATCGAAATATCCCAGAACCTTATGACTGATTTTGGCGGTGTCATATTGGTTCTTAACTTTCTCGTAATTATTGACTCCGGCCAGATGAACTATCTGCCAATCATCCGCAAAAGCATCCAGCTTTTTCAAAAGCGAACATACCGCTCTGTTAATATTCTCCGAACCGCTCGATGCGCCGGTTATGAGCAAAGTTTTCTTACTTTTCTCAAGCCCCAATTGCTCTCTCGCTTTGTTCGGCTCCGGATTGTCAAAACCGCTTCGCAGCGGACAGCCAACAACATTGACATTTCCACCTTTGCGCGCGAAGTATTGCGCGTTTTCTTCAAACTGCACAAATATCTCATCCGCCCAGCGGCTTATTATTTTGTTTGCACGGCCCGGCACAATATCAACATTCAAAAGCCCGACAGGAACCTTACACTTATGTGCCGCCAGACAGACCGGCGCCGACACAAAACCCCCGGCCCCAATTACCACGACATCCTTATTTTTCGCAATTGCTTCTTTTGCTTTCTTGTAGCTGGCAAAAAACGAACTGCAAAAGTTGATTAGTTTACCGGGCCTCACGGAAAAACCTGTAGCAGTAAGCCTGGTAAATGTGAAATCGGTTTGTGCCAGGATTTGCTCATCGATACTGCGGCGGCTGCAGAAAAAATGTATTTTCGCCCCCGGCCGGAGCTTTGCTATTTGCTCTGCCACAGCGACGGCCGGATATATATGTCCCCCTGTCCCACCGCCGGCAAAGAAAAAATATTTATCGTCCATAATTCGAGCCTCCTTGCAAAATTGCAAACAAAAGTCTGACCGAAAACCGCGATAAATGCAAGCGTTTTTATTTCTTCTGGCTTAACTCCGATACGATTGAGAATCTTTCATAAGCAAACGTAAAAAAGGGCTTATACACAATCGGTATAAGCCCTGAATTGCTTTTAATCTGCAATATCAAACGCCACTTTATTAACACTTGCGGCTATGGAGCATACAAACGAATATCATCGAAGTACATCATACCTGAACCGCCGGCAACCGGATTATTCTTATTGCCAAGGCCAAGAGTAATCGAAGTTACATTTGCCAGATTCACTCCCTGGTCGGCAAAAGCCTGGAGATCAATATTCCACTCGGTCCATGAAGTTATCGTTGCCGCATCAGGATTTTCATTATTGACTACTGCGCTGCCGTTAAGAGCGACATACAAATTCTCGGCGGCGTTAGACGAACTGCCTCGGAACCAAATCGTTAGTGTGTTGACACC
>CBDURK010000075.1:0-10211 GCA_965369645.1 uncultured bacterium
AAAACAAACCCAATTCAAAGCCAATTAAAGCCAAAACAAACCCAATTAAAGCCAAAACAAAGCCAATTCAAACCCAATCAAAGCCAATTTCACCTATACCAAAGTTTGACCATCTTAAATGCTTGAAATCACAACCAATTATGATATTATTTACTAACCAAATAGATTTCCAAAATGAAACAGAAACAATTTTTGGAGGAAAGACCATGAAAAATCAAGTAAAACTACTAATGTGCATCACAGTTGTACTTCTATGCGGCAGCAGCCTTACAAAAGCCGCCGGACCTCTTAAGTTCCGCAAACTCTTTAACGGCAAAGACCTCTCCGGATGGGTCAATGTCAACACGGAAAAGGACACATGGTCCGTCCGCGACGGCATGATAGTATGCACAGGACACCCTATCGGAGTCATGCGAACCAAAAAGCAATATGAGAACTTTGTCATCGAAATCGAATGGCGGCACATGGAGGCCGGTGGCAATTCCGGCCTGTTTATCTGGAGCCAGGGAACTGTACCCGAAGGTAGGCGGCTGCCCATAGGACTCGAGGTACAAATGCTGGAACTCGACTGGGTAAACCAACACAAACGCAGCGACGGCACACTGCCCCCAATCGCCTACGTTCACGGTGAAGTCTTCGAAGTAGGTATAAAGACCGTCCCGGACAACCCGCGCGGCAGACGCAGCAAATCCATCGAAAATCGCTGCAAAGGAAAAGGCCAGTGGAACAAATACGTTGTCGTTGCCGTTGACGGAACCGTCAAATTATCTGTAAACGGTAAGTTCGTAAACGGTATCAGTAAAGCATCTATTAAAAAAGGCTATATCTGCCTGGAGTCCGAAGGCGCCGAAATCCACTTTCGCAATATTCGTATAATGGAACTGCCGCCGGGCATTACAAATGCCGAGAATACCGCACCGGTTGTCAAAAATAAGAAAAAGTAAGAGTGCCTATCAAAATGAATCGTAGCACCGAAAACGAGCGTTTTCGTTTCTGGCAAGGAAGGCGAAGCAGGCTTTTGTACAGCATTGTCGATGGAGCCTGACGCCGTCCAGAAACGAAATAAGCCGTTTGAATGCAGAGTCATTTTGTTAGGTGCTCTCAGTAAAGGAGCAAACGATGAGTAAAAAATCAGATTTCGTCAGTAAAGATTTTAAAGCCTGCACCACAACTCAAACGCACACCATTACTCGCCGTACGTTCCTGCGTAAAGCAACCTTGAGCGGCGCAGGCCTAATCATCCTTGCAAACAGCCGGTCGGTGCGCAGTTTCCAGGCCAACGAAAAACTGAACATCGCCTGCATCGGTGTCGGCGGTCGAGGCGCCGCGGACGTAAACGGTGTTAAAGATGAGAATATCATCGCGCTGTGTGATGTTGACCACACTCATTCGGCAAAAACATTCGAGCAATTCCCCAACGCCAAACGATTCAAAGACTTCCGCAAGATGCTCGATAAGATTCACAATCAAATCGACGCGGTAGTCATTGGAACACCCGACCACACACATGCCCCGGCTGGAGTTATGGCCATGAAACTCGGTAAGCATTGCTACTGCGAGAAACCACTCACACGCAGCGTGTACGAAGCGCGATTGATGGCTAATATAGCAAAAGAGAAGAATCTCGTCACACAAATGGGAACACAGATTCACGCCGGCAATAACTATCGTCGCACAGTGGAACTCGTACAGTCGGGCGCCATCGGAACCGTGCGAGAGGTCCACGTATGGATGGCCGCGAATTTCAACGGCCCGCCCAAACCAACTGACATATCACAGCCCAACGCCCCCACCGACCGCCCTGCCGTACCGGAATCACTCAATTGGGACCTGTGGCTGGGACCTGCATCGTACCGGCCTTACAATTCGGCTTACGCTCCGTTCGGTTGGCGCTACTGGTGGAACTTCGCAAACGGCCAATTAGGCGACTTCTTCTGCCACTACTGCGACCTGGCATTCTGGGCGCTGAAATTACGGCACCCGCTCACCATAGAAGCCGAAGGCCCTCTCCACCCGGATAGCGCCGCCAAGTGGACTATCGCTCGGCAGGAATATCCAGCCCACGGCAATCTGCTAGGGGTTAATTTAACCTGGTACAACGGTGGTCCATATCCTGTATTTATGGAAGAAAAGAAAATCCCTAAGTGGGGAAGCGCCGTACTGTTCATCGGTTCGCAAGGGATGTTGATTTCCGATTACAACAAACACCAGTTGCTGCCCGAAGAGAAATTTGTCGATTTTCAACGGCCCGATCCGTTCATCCCCAATTCTATAGGCCACCACCGCGAATGGGTCGAGGCCTGCAAAACGGGCGGGCCTACAACGTGCAATTTCAACTACTCGGGCGCACTAACCGAAGCTGCGCTGCTCTGCAATGTCGCGCTGAAAACCGGAAAGAAGCTGAATTGGGACGCTGGAAAGCTCAAAGCCATCGGCTGCGATGAAGCCGACAAGCTCATCAAACCCGAATACAGACAGGGTTGGAGGCTATAGCTAGCAATATCATGGCATAGGCTGCAAAGCAATAGTGGCTTTTATAAGATAGCTGCAAACGCATCTATAGGTCGCTTCCGGAACAAGAAGCAGGCCGCCGGCGGGTATGGTATTAATCCAGCACCCCGGGCGTATGCCGCCATAGTTTTCGGTTCCCTTGCCGGACAGGAGATCCCTGTATCCAAGTGTAGCCGAACGGAAAGCCAATAAGTTCTTGGCTCCGGCGATAATGCCGCAGCCATAAGAACGTTCAAAATTAAAATCTTTTTTAAGGCCGGTATGAAGATCCCAGGCGCCGGGTTGGGCATAGATGGTAGAGTCATTAAGGATGGGCCGCGAGCCATAGCGGGCCTTAATATCCCAAAGCCGATTTCCATTTGAGGCTCGAAAAGCTGTCATTCTGCCGCCAACTTCCGACACCAGCTTGAAGCGTGTGTCCTGGTAAGCCATCAGCAAAATGTCATGCTTTTGACTTAACGCAAGCATAGTGCCGTAAATATCTTCCGATGATGTCCAGAGGACTTCACCATCGTTCATATTCAACGCGACAAGTGTCCTTTTCGTTTTAGCGATGCTGTCCGAAATTTGAGTTCTTTGTTGTTTGCTCTTGTAATCCGGGCGGTCACGCAAATCCAACGGCGCATCGATGAAATAGACATTGCCGTTTCCGACCGCGATGGAATTATTTCGGATTGAATTTTGTGGGGTGTAGCTCCACTTGAGCTTACCTGTTTTCGTATCCATCGCAAACAGAAGCAGGGATTGCGTAAATTGCGTACTCATATCGCTTCTGCCGTAGCGATACTTAACGAGGTGCTCCGTATCGGCCAGAGTGCCAAATAAAGTGTCGTTCTTGCAGGCAATGTATCCCCAGGTGCTTTGTTTGCCTCGCGGATGCCCAGGGGCAGTAAACTCGGCAATCAGTTTACCGGTAGCGGGATCCAGTTTCAGGCATTTGCTATCTGTACGCACATATAGACCTTCAGCGGTCACACAGAAGTTGCTTCCAATGCCGGCGGTTCCCATCAGGTGCTCCTGGTCATACGCCTTTAATATGTTTTCGAGATGATATTCCCAGATGACATGTCCGTTATATGCATCAAGAGCACGCAGGCCGTGTAAACCTTCTACAAAAAGCAGGCCATCGAGACAAAGCGGCGCAGGCCCGCGCCCATGCCGAGAAGGCATTTTAAAATCATTGTCAGTGAACCACAGCACTCCCAGGGGACCTCTTATAAGCTCATCAGGAGAGCAGTTGGTGTTTGCGGGATCGGCATACTGGTGCGTCCAATTGCCGGCACCTTCGAGGCCGCCGCGAACAGTCAATTGCATTTCGCCCGGTTTACCAAAACATGCAGAGCCTCCATAGGGTCTTAGAATTCGATTAATCTCTTTTTCAGGTAAATAATCAGCCCCCTCTTTGACAGAAGCGCCCGATACAATCAGGTTGGCAAAACAGTTGGGCAGCTTCGTCGCTGCAAGGTCCCGCTGCAGGACAGTTACACGCCTGCCGTAAAGTCCGGCTTCGGTGAGTAATTTCCTTGCCCTTTTGACCTTTGCAGGGTCTGATTCGACAGCATAAATATACAGGTCTGTACGTTTGGCCAGTTCATAAGCAAGGCGGCCCTGCCCGCAAGCTATATCGAGGCAATAACCTTTGGTCTTTCCGGTTTTTTTGACAATCTCCCTGGCAGCTCTGGCATATAGCTGGTTTTTTCCATAAGCAGTTGATTTCGGTTTTGGATTTATCTCAACAGTCTTCTTTGAAGTTTTGCCTGCGAAACAGTAGATAGTGCCCTTATCTGTGCTGACTATAAGACGACCATCAGCCGCCGTGAGCCCCATTGGCTCACCATCGACATCAGCGGTCATAATAATAGATTTGGTTTCTATATCTGCGGTGATTATCTTATGGTTTTTCGTACCAACGACGATTGTTTTGCCTGCCCCTATCAGAGAGACACCCACCGGTTCCGGGCATTCAATCGACCAGGATGGCGAACTTAGAACGTTTTGTATTTTTAACTTTCCGGAAGAATCTTTTGTCTGCTTTTCTTCAAAAGGTTTTGACCGGGCGATACCCTTAATAATGTTTCCCTGAGCAAAGACTATATGTTCAGGAAAATCGGCGACTGCGGAGCCGGGTGTTCCCTTGAGCAATAAGTTACCTGTCTCTGAGTTAAACAATTCATTCCTGCTGAACGTCAAACCGTTAATAAGGGTGATAAACGGGCCCGGCCGTATTTGACCATATCTCTGGAGATGAAAGTACCGGAATGTTCCGTTTTGCCTGTCGAAGGCGGCGGGTATCGCACGGCCGGTCGGTACTAAAAGGGTATCATCAGCAGCAGACAGATAGCCTTGCACTGAGACACCGCTGTTGGCTTGAGCTGTCGGATGAGGTTGATTCATCAGCATACTGCCGCTGGAGTCATTCACCCAAAGAACCTTGCCAGTTTCAGGCTCGATAGCGTAAATGTATATTCCTTCCGAAGGCCAAATACCTGCGGAAAAATAGACAATATCATCGATAATAGTGGGCGCACCTCTGGCCGGCCATCGTGATATCATACGTCCGTTTCCGAGAACCATATCTTCTCTTGGTCCTCCGCGTTTTCGCCAAATAAGCTTTCCAGTTTTTGCCCGAAGGCAATACAGATAGCCATCATCTCCGACTATATACAACCGATCCTTCCAGAAAGCAGGGGCAAAACGGACGGGACTATCAACAAAATATGTCCATCGCTCCTTACCGGTAACAGCATCCAATGCATAAACTTTATTGTCCGCAGAACTGCCAAAGAAAACCATGCCTTCTGCGATTATTGCATGATAAGCGTGGTCAAAAGGCATACGGGTATCTTCGGTCCGCCAGGCTGGTTGAGGCGAGTGAAGCGGCTTATATACCCACCGCAATGATAGTCTGGCCGGCAGATGCTGTGATGTGTAGCCGCTTCGGGCTGCATCGGCACGAAACTGAGGCCAACCCTCTCCTTTTGAAGTTTGCCAGGATGTTAACAGCAAAATTATGCTAAGCAGAGTTTTTGTCATAATAACCTCCCGTAATGCCGGTTTAATAATTCAAAGAATGTCGAGACTATGATACCAAATCTGTTTTCCAAACGCACATACATTTTGTGCTTTAGAAAAGAGATGTTTTTGGTTTAGCAGATGATTTGTAGTTTTTGAGGTAGTATTTTGTAATCAACAGAATTGTAAAGAATCCGATAGACTTCACCATCATTGCTAAGCGGTGCCGAAGGAGTAAGAGCAACGGAAAGTGATTTTGATAAATATGACTTCCTTATGCGGATTATATAATTATTTATCATCGTATTCAATAAATGCTGGATTGGCAATTGGGGATTTTATAGGCAGCACATTACCTTAGGTATCTTCACCTGCTCACTGAGGTAAAAACATATTCTATATCGGATGCAATGTAAAGTCACGTACCTCTGTCTGAATTGCTTTAATAGATTGAAAAGAAGAAACCTTTATCGCGGTAAATACGTATAAACAAAGATAGAAATCGGCGATCAAAATGATTATGATGGCGCCTTGACTGCCCAATTAAAGTGTCCGGGCACAGATAAATGTGAAAATTACGAGTAGAAACGATGGATAACGAACAACTTTTATATGATATAAGTCAGCTCAATGAGCTTTTCCGAGACAGCACGAGTATTCAGAGTCTCTTAGATAAAACTGTTGCAATGGTAGCATCTCATACAAATTCGGATGTTTGTTCAGTTTATCTCTACAATAATGAAAATCACGAGCTGGTCCTGAGAGCGACACGGGGACTGAATCCGGACTCGGTTGGAAGAGTAAAGCTCAAGCTGGGTCAGGGCCTTACAGGCCTTGCACTACAAGACCTGCGGCCGATATGCGAGAAAGATGCTGTTCATAATCCGAACTTTAAATTTTTCCCCGGCATATTTGAGGAACGGTACGAGTGTTTTCTTGCTGTGCCGATAGTACGAGGTATCTGGAAAATCGGTGTATTAGTGCTTCAGCGACAAAAGGGCAGATGCTTTAATGATTCCGATATTACAGCTTTGGAGGCCGCGACATCGCAGCTTGCCAATATCATTGAAAATGCCCGTTTCCTTATGGCGATGCATGAGCCGCACGCCGAAGAGCAAAAGGTCAAGACCGCATTGTCAGAGCAATTTAAGTTTATAAAAGGTAAAGTTGCATCGGAAGGTTTTGCATACGGCCCTGCCACAGTTGCCAACAAGAAGAAAAGTCTTGCCATACTAATGAACAGAGAGTTCGATCACACATATACGCTTGAAGATTTCCATAAGGCAATCACCAAAACGGCGGATCAACTCGAAGAACTGCAGGAACAGGTGGGACGGAAACTTTCAGATGCCGCTTCACTAATTTTTTCGGCGCATTTGGTGATACTTAAAGACAAGTACTTCGTGGGAGGTGTAGTCAATCTGATAGAAAGTGGAATTAATCCTCCGCTGGCAATATTACAGATTGCAACGCAGTACATGGGAAGTTTTGCAACCAGCGGCAATTCATATATGCAGGAAAAAACCCAGGATATCGAGGACCTGATCGTAAGACTGATGAGCAATCTTCTCAATGAAGCGGAAGAACTCGGTAAGTTCCGGAACCGGGTTATAATAACCGGAGAACTTTTACCTTCCGATTTGCTCATACTCTCTTCGGAGGAGGCTGGTGGAATCGTTCTTATTGGCGGTACTGTTACGTCACACTTGTCTATACTTGCAAGATCTTTGCGAATTCCGATGATTGTCAGTGACACTTATGAGCTTCTTGATATCCCGGACAATACTCCCATTTTGGTCGATGCCGAAACAGGTCATGCATACGTTGAGCCTTCCGATGAGATATTAGAGCGGTTCGAATCGCAGCAAAAAGCCAAACTAACCCTGGCCGAACAAAAGCGATCTATAAAACCGGTCACAACTACGCGAGATGGTACAAGAGTACATCTTTTGGCCAATATCAATTTGTTGGCCGATTTGAAGGTTGCGAGTGAACTGCACTGCGAAGGCGTAGGGCTGTACCGGACTGAGTTTCCTTTTATGATCAGGAATAATTTACCGAACGAGGCGGAACAATTTACGATTTACCGCGAACTCGCCAAGCTAATGAAAGGCAAACCCGTTACGTTCAGAACGCTCGATATGGGAGGCGATAAAACCTTATCCTATTATCATGATATCAAAGAAAAAAATCCGGCTCTCGGCCTTAGATCGATACGTTTTTCGCTTCAGAACAAAACAGTTTTCGCCGAGCAAATTCGTGCCATGTTGCGTGCAGGGGCTGGGGAGGATTTGCGGATTATGTTTCCAATGATTTCATCCATAGATGAATTCTGCCAGGCGCGTGAAGTCGTATTCGAATGTCTGGATAAACTTGATAAACAGAACAAAGAACACAATCGGAAGCCGAAACTCGGAATAATGGTGGAGCTGCCATGTATCGTGGATTTGATAGACGATTTCACAAAGGAGGCTGATTTTTTCTCGATAGGGACCAACGATTTTATACAGTTTATGTTAGGGGTTGACAGGACTAACGAAAATGTCGCCAGTGCTTATTTACCTCATCACCCTTCGGTTTTGCGTGCAATGAAAAAGGTGGTCCATTCGGCCAATCAAAACGGCAGAGAAATTTCAGTTTGCGGTGATATGGCTCATCAAGAACAGTATCTGCCTTTCCTGCTTGGCATAGGTGTCCGGACCTTGAGTATGAATCCTGGATATCTCTTAAAAATACAAAAAGCGATTTCAGATATTGAAATTGACGAAGCCAAAGCAACCGCCGAAAAGATGCTTGGCCAGACCAAAATCAGCGATCTGGCACTGACCTTGAATCTTAATCGTACTAATGATTAGCCAATTCTGCCAAAAACATTAAAAGATATCAAAGCGGGTGCAGATAAATTCTGATTTGGCGCACTTTATTTTTGTCCCAACTGAGACAGGCAATAATTTTTTTGAAAATATATTATTTTTTTGTTGACCTATACCGATATACTGTTATAGTTATATATAACAGTGATGTGATTTAAGGAGTAGTAGCCATTTTTATACGGATTGAACCATCATCATCAGTTCCGATATACCGGCAGATTATCGACCAGATTAAGTATCAGGTTGTCACCGGTGTGCTTAAAGAAGGCGATAAGGTGCCCAGCGTGAGGGAATTAGCGGGGAGGCTGGCAATCAACCAAAATACCGTCCTTAAGGTTTATAATGCGCTTTGCCGGCAGAATGTGCTCAAAATCGAAAGAGGTGACGGAACATACGTTTCTTCCAACAAGCAGACTATTCCCGTTGCTGAAAGAAGAAAAACCATCTCAAACGTTCTTCGAGAGGCGGCTATCCTTGCAGTTCAACTGGAGGTGCCTATTGGGCAAGCCGGTGAGCTTCTGCAAAAAGAATACGAGAGTATCGTCTCACAAAGGGCCGGCCGTGATAAAACTGGTTTGTCGGAGAAGTAATATGTTTCGAATGCTTCTGTGGAAAGAATGGAAAGAGAATCTCTGGAAACTATGGTTTTGCGGGGCGGCCAGCGTTGTATTTACGATTATGCTTTTCAGGATACGAATCATACCGGATTTTGCCAATTGTATATTGATTTCATTTATTCAGATGTTTGTGATACCGGTAATTTACTCGCTGGATATTTTTTCAGGTGAAATAAGCAACCGTACGATACACCTGCTTTTCAAGATACCGGTTCCCAGATGGATGCTTTTTTTCAGTAAATATCTTGTTTCAGCCGCTGGGATTATCTTTATATTTCTTATCAGTGGGCTTTTGATGGAGTTCATGTCTCGGGGCAGAGAGGCACAGGTGTTGTTTCTTTTAGCAAACAACTCACTTTGTGGAATGGCCGCTCTTGTCCTTTTTACATGGTTCTGTGCATTTGGCTGTCAGAGCAGGAGTGAAGCCGGTTCGCTGGTGGCTATGTTCGGTGTCTTTATCGGCTGGGGAATAATCTTTTTCTGGTCAAGTTTGTGTGAAGTCACCTGGGCAGCACGTTTTGTACCGTATTCACTTATACTCATGAGAATCACCAAGGTCGGGCCTGTGTGGGCAGTGTTTTTGCAAATTCTGGCGTCTGCAGCAGTACTCGGGATTGCTTGTTACAGATACATTAGTATCAGGAGATATCTATGAGGGTATCAGGGATTATCCATCAGCAGATTTGCCAGCTCAAATGGCACCTTCTGGCCTGTCTCGGACTGATAATGGTCCTACCAGTAGAAGAAGCTGTGGTCAATCTTAGGGCGGGAGACGGCTTTTTCAGCGATGGCATGACTTTAGTGGCTATCATATTCGGTCCCCTGCTTGCCGGTCTTATTGCATGTGCGAATGTGCAGGGTGACTTGAATGAGAAACACTATACCTTCTGGCGGTCAAAACCCGCCAATGTAAAATTTCTCATTACATTAAAATTCATCATCGGATTAGTCGCCTCTTTGTTGATTATAGCCTGTCCGGTGGTTTTCCACTTTGTAAGCAATATCATATGGAATGAAGAAGGTATCGATAAATGGTTTTTTAAGTTTTATGTGCCACTGCCCATCCTGATAGCGATAATGACATACAGCCTGTGTTTTGCATGCAATGTGCTTGTGCGTAAAACCGCACGTGCATGGCTTATCGGGATGTTGATAGGGTGTTTTTTGTTAGTGCTTCCGTTCATGCTGCCCCTGGACT